>CAITMP010000958.1 GCA_903893525.1 uncultured Acidobacteriia bacterium
GCATAAACGATTGTATGCTCAATTCGATCCAGAAGCACGTTTGCATTCCACGTCTGCAAACAATGTGTCACAGCAGAATAGAAATGTCCGGTTTGCGCAGAGTAGAAATGTCCTCTTGACAACTCCAGGCTGGTGGGGTGAAGAAGCAGGAAACACTCCCCATGAGCCAGCGGGACCGGGACCGGCTGGTTGTGTTACGAAAGGCTGAAGGCGGCTCAATCACCCAGGAGCAGGCGGCGACGGAGCTGGGTCTGACGACCCGGCAAGTGCGGCGGCTCCTGCTGCGGCTCAAGAAGGACGGCGACCGGGCCGTACCGCATGGCCTGCGCGGACGCCCCTCGAACCGGAAGACGGACGGGGATGTCGGTGCCAAGGTTGTTGAGATCCTGTCGCGGGAGGTGTACCGGGATTTTGGCCCCACGCTGGCGAGCGAGTACCTTGCGGAAAAACACGGAATCCGTTTGGGCCGCGAAGGAGTGCGCCGGATCATGTCCGACGCGGGCCTGTGGACGCCGCGGCGGGCCAAGGCCGGTCCGGTCCACCAGTGGAGGGAGCGCCGGAACTGCCGGGGCGAGTTGATTCAATGGGATACGAGCACCCACGACTGGCTGGAGGGACGCGGCGAACGGATGTACCTGGTCCACATGGTGGACGACGCGACCAGCCAACTGACGGCGCGGTTCGTGCCGCGCGACTCGACCGAATGCAACATGGGGGTTCTGCGGCTGTACCTGGAGCGGCACGGCAGGCCGCTGGCCTTCTACACGGACAAGGCCGGCCTGTTCCAGACGTCCGCGAAGAATCCCCGCGACGCCCCGCGCGACCAGGACCAGCCGGAGCTGCCGCCGACCCAGATCACGCGGGCGCTGGGCGAACTGGCCATCGCGCGGATCACGGCGCATTCGCCACAGGCCAAGGGGCGGGTGGAAAGAAGCTTCCAGACGGCCCAGGACAGGCTGGTCAAGGGGCTGCGTGTGGCCGGGGTGTCCACGATGGAGGGGGCCAACGAGTACCTGGAGCGGGAGTTCGTCCCGTGGTGGAACGGGAGCGTGGCTGTGGAACCGGCCAACGGGGCCGACGCCCACCGGGCTCTGGAGAAAGGGTGCGACCTGGACGCCATCCTCGCCGTGGTGGAAACCCGGCAGGTCGCCAACGACTACACCTTCCGGTTCCAGGGCCGCCTTTTCCAGATCGCGCGCGCGGATGTGCGGCCCGGCCTGCGCGGCGGGCAGGTCCGTGTCGAAGCCCGTTTCGACGGCACGGTGCACGCCCGGTTCAAGAATGCCTACGTGGCGGTCGAGGAACGGCAGCCGCAACCCAAACAGGCCCCGGCCCCCCGGCTGGCCGGAATGTTGGAACGCGCGCCGACAAAGCCAACCGACGCCGCCAAACGGGAGCACGCCCGGATCATGGGCTCGGACGGAACGCCCCTCTGGAAGGCCGCGAAGTTCGACAAGACCCGACAGGGAGGGCCGGACGTCAAATGAGGGCTCCGAGAGCCACCGGACGGCGGCGGCATCCATAAGGAAAGCCGGGCCTTGCGGCCCGGCGTCGTCGCGTTTCCTACCCTCAAGCCTCTGCTCGGGAGTTTCACCAGAAGCAGTTCCATGTCCACCAGGCAGGAAAAGCAAAGAGCCCCCGGTGTTGCCCGGGGGCTCCGACCGACTGCTTTCCGGAGCCAACCCCGTCGCATCGGCTTGGGGATCCGTCCGGGCGCGACCCCGTTCGGACCCGTCCAACCTACCACGGCTTCCGGGCAGCCAACCCCAAAACCGGATATTTCTATTCTGCGGGGCGGAGGACATTTCTATTCTGCCCTGACACACACGGCCAGCTTGCACCGTGTCATGATAGCGCAATGTTATGATTTAGCGTCGATTTTATATCTCCATGTCACCTGAAAGATCGCAGCAGGTTCGGGAGTTGTTTGATCTGACGCTGGCGTTGAACCCCTCGGGATTGCAATCTTTTTTGGCGGTAGCGTGCGGCAGCGATACAGAACTCTGCGCCGAGGTGGAGTCGATGGTGGCCAAGGCCCGCGAAGCGGCGGCTTCCGTGGATCGCTCTGCGGCTGGTGCCGACTGCGGAATACTGCCCGGGACCGAGATCGCGGGCTACCGGATTGTCGCCAAGATCGGCGAAGGCGGAGTTGCGCAAGTATTCGAGGCAGTACGAACTATCGAAGGGACTGCGTTGGAACGCATCGCCCTCAAAGTATTCCGATTGGGCCCGCAGGACGGCGGCGGCGTCCAGGTCGATCTGCGACGCCGATTCCTTCGCGAGACCCGCCTCACCAAAGAACTTCGGCATCCGCATATCGCACGGGTATTGGAAGTGATTGACGTACCCGGACTTTCGGCCATCGTCATGGAGTTGATAGACGGTCAGCTCCTGTCGGCAATTATCCCCGGCGGCGGAATGCCGATTCCTATCGCCGTGCGAGCGGGAATCGAGGTTTGCGGTGCGTTGGGATCGGCCCACGCGCGCGGGATCATCCACCGTGATTTGAAACCGGCCAACGTCATGATCGACAAGTCCGGCTCGGTGAAGGTTCTCGACTTTGGCTCGGCCAAGCAGTTGGTACGGGCGTCGCAAACCGGGGCTGACAACACCAGTACCGCGCAGGGCATGGTGATCGGCACCCCGGCGTACATGTCGCCGGAGCAGGTCCGGGGTGAGAAGGTTGGACCCGGCACGGATGTATTTTCGTTTGGCAGCTTGCTGTATGAGATGTTGACCGGAATTTCGCCGTTCAAACGGAAATCAATGCTGGCGACGATGTCTGCGATTCTACGGGAACCCGTGCGGCCTTTGCGGGGCCTGCGCGCCGAGATCTCAACAGAGTTAGCGGAGGTGGTGAACCGGTGTTTGGCGAAGGACCCGACAGAGCGGTTCGAGTCGATTGTCGAGGCCGGGCTGGCATTGGAAGCAGAGACGACAGGGATACCGTGATGCTACGATGCGGGCATGCGTACGACACTGGAGATCGATGACGACGTGATGCTCGCGGCAAAAGATGTGGCACGGCTCAAGAACCAAGGTGTCGGCCGGACACTGTCCGACCTTGCTCGGCGTGGCCTTCAGCCTGATGTCGCTCCAGTCCTAGAGGTTCGCGATGGCATACCGGTGTGGATACACGGCCCCGGTGCAATCGTGGTGACCAGCGGGTTGGTGCGGAATCTGGCGGACGAACATGATTAGTCTGCTGGACGTGAATGTTCTCGTAGCGCTTCTAGATTCGGCTCACGAGCATCACGCAGCAGTGGTGCAGTGGTTCCGTTCAACCGCGGCAGTCAGGGGATGGGCGACTACGCCCATCACGGAAAACGGCTTCGTTCGCGTCGTCTCCTACGTGAACTATCCGAATCTGCGATTGACTCCGGCAATGGCGAGTGCGGCCCTTGGTCAACTGAAAACAGCCTTCGCGGCAACCCACAGCTTCTGGCCTGCAGATATCAGCTTGTGCGACAACACCCTTTTCGACCTCGGAGTATTGACCGGAGCCCGACAAGTCACCGACACCTATCTCGCGGGCATTGCTTTTCGCAGAGGGGGTCGGTTGGCAACCTTCGATGGCGGCATACGATGGCGCGCCATTCGCGGGGCCAATGCCGGACTGGTGGAACGACTCGGAGTGTGAAAAGCTCAGACGGGTCAGGTCATGCCGTGCGGCCAAATGGTGGAGGATGCGGATACCACCGCATTTCCCGCATCCAGCAATACTGACTTGGCCCTTTCGTATCGACGCCGCTGGCGTAGTGTTGGCCCCAACCTCAGCGAGACCAGCACCCCAAGCTTGGACCGTTCCCACCCCGTGCAAACAGAATTTCTTATCCAGTCGCCGACCGAGACGGTTTTGCCTGCTTGGGAAATCGTACGCCTGCGATCCTTCCGGGATCGGTATCAGAACCTGTGCAATAGGTTCGAAGTCCTCCAGCCCGGGCAGAAACTGCCTGCCATTCCCAACTCGATGACATCTGACGAGTTCCTCGCCGCGATCGAGGATCGGCGGGCAGGACTTGAGCACTGGCGGCAAACAACCGAGGACACCTACGACAAACTCACCCCTCCCCCCACGCTAAACTGAAGATTCCCATGCAATTGGAAAAAGTCTACGAGCCCCAACTTTTCGAGCCCCGCTGGGCCAACTGGTGGGTCGAAAGCGGCATCTACCATGCCGCCGCGCCCAAAGAAGGCCAGCCCGTCTTCTCCCTCGTCATCCCGCCGCCCAACGTGACCGGCTCCCTCCACATGGGCCACATGCTGGAGCACACGGAAATCGACGTCACCGTCCGCTGGCACCGCATGAAGGGCGACGCCACGCTCTGGCTTCCGGGCACCGACCACGCCGGCATCGCCACCGAAATGGTGGTCTCGCGACAACTGCAGGCCAAGGGCATCTTCTACCGCCGGGACCTGACACGCGCCGAATTCGAACAGAAGGTCTGGGAATGGAAGGCCGAATCCGGCGGGACGATCAAACGCCAGATGATCCAGATCGGCACCTCGTGCGACTGGTCCCGAGAGCGCTTCACCTACGACCCCGGCCTCTCGCGCGCCGTGCGTGAAGTCTTCGTCAATATGTACGAACGCGGCGTCATCTACCGCGGCGAGTACATGGTCAACTGGTGCCCAGGCTGCAACACCGCCATCTCGGATCTCGAAACCGTCCACGAAGAGACCGACGGCCACATGTGGCACATACAGTATGGTCCTCTGACGGTGGCAACAACCCGCCCCGAGACTATGCTGGGTGACACCGCCGTCGCGGTCAACCCCAATGACGCCCGCTACGACGGCCTCACCACCGTCACGCTACCGCTGATGAATCGGGAGATCCCGGTGGTGCGCGACGACATGGCCGACCCCGAATTCGGCTCCGGTGCCGTCAAAATTACCCCCGCCCACGATCCCAACGATTTCGAGGCCGGCAAGCGCCACAACCTCCCGATCATCCAGGTCATCGGCCAGGATGCGAAAATCCTCGCCTCCGGCGGCAAATACGCCGGACTCGACCGCTACGAGGCCCGCAAGCGTATCGTCGAGGACCTGCAGGAACTCGGACTCCTCGTCAAGATCGAGGAACACAAGCTCTCCATCGGCAAGTGCCAGCGCTGCCGCACCGTCGTGGAACCCCTCGTCTCCAAACAGTGGTTCGTGCGCACCAAGCCGCTCGCCGCCAAGGCCATCGCTGCGGTGGACGAAAAGCGCATCGACATCGTCCCCGAAACCTGGGTCAAGACTTGGAACGAGTGGATGCACAACATCCGCGACTGGTGCATCTCGCGCCAACTCTGGTGGGGCCACCGGATCCCGGTCTGGTACTGCGACGCCTGCGGCCTCGAAACCGCCTCGCGCGAGGACTTGGCCACCTGCCCGAAGTGCCAAAGCGCGCTCCGCCAGGACACAGACGTCCTGGATACGTGGTTCAGCTCCGGGTTGTGGCCCTTCTCCACCCTCGGCTGGCCGGACCAGACGGACGACCTGAAGCACTTCTATCCGACGTCGCTGCTCATCACGGGCTTCGACATCCTGTTCTTCTGGGTCGCCCGAATGGCCATGCTCGGCATCGAGTTCATGGGCGACGTCCCGTTCCACAAGGTCTACATCCACGGTCTCGTCCGCGACGCGGACAAACAGAAGATGTCCAAGACCAAGGGCAACGTCATCGACCCCCTGGTTGTTACCGAACAGTACGGCACCGACGCCGTCCGCATGGCGCTGCTCATCGGGGCCGCCCCCGGCACCGACATCGTCTTTTCACCTGAGCGCCTCGAAAGCTCCCGAGCCTTCGCCAACAAGATCTGGAACGCCGCCCGGTTCATCCTCATGAATATCCCCGAGGGTGTGGAGGCGCAGGACGCACCCCTCACGCTCGAGGACCGCTGGATCGATTCGCGCCTCAACCGCGCCGCCCAGGCGATGAACCAGGCTGTGGACGCCTACCGGTACCATGAAGCCGCCCAGACCATTTGGCACTTCATCTACGACGATTTCTGCGACTGGTACATCGAGCTCAAGAAGATCAGCGGCAACTGGGGCCACATCAAATCAGTCTTCGAAAAGACCCTGCGGCTGCTGCACCCGATCATGCCCTTCATTACCGAGGAGCTCTGGCACCGGATGGGCGGAGCAGAGGGTGATTCCATTTCCCTCCAGCCCTACCCGCAGTTCGACGAGGCGATCCTCGACGAGGCCGCTGAAAAGGAGATCGGGCTTCTCCAAGATGTCGTCCGCTCCGCCCGCAACCTCCGTGCCGACCTCGGTCTCGACCCCAAGATGCCCCTCGAAGGCAAGCTTTCAATCGCGGTCGACCTCAACGTGCTCCAGCGCCTTTCGGGCGTGAAATTCGCCGTTGGAGATGTTCCGCGCACGGGCCCCATCGCCTCCACAGCCACCTTCGACCTCTCCATCGACGTTCCGGAAACCGCCATGGAGGTCCGGAAGCAGCGTATGGAAAAGGAGCGGATCCAGTTGGAAAAGAATATCGCCAATTCCCGCCGCCAGCTTGGCGACGAAACTTTCCTCGGCAAGGCCCCAGCCAAGATTGTGGATTCAATCCGGGCCAAGCTGGCGGAATATGAGACCCAGCTCGCCAAGCTGGAAGCGATGTAAATGCTACACGAAGATTCGGAACACCTAATCCGGCTGGCGTTGAGCGAAGACATCGGCACGGGCGACGTCACCACCGCCGCCTGTGTTTCAGAAGACACGCGGGCTCGCGGCTACTTTCTGGCCCGCCAACCCTTGGTTCTGGCTGGAACCGACGTCCTGAAAGCCGTCTACGACATCCGCGGTGGCGTCGACCACTTGGAACTCCTCAACGAGGACGGCGATTCCATCCAGCCGGGCGAACGTTTCGCCGAGGTTGTCGGCTCCGCCCGCACGCTGCTCGAATGTGAACGGGTGGCTTTGAATTTTCTCCAGCGGCTGAGCGGCGTGGCCACGGTTGCCCGCCAGTATGCCGAACTGGTGGAAGGCACCAAGTGCCGGATCCTCGATACCCGGAAGACGACCCCTGGGATGCGTCGTCTCGAGAAGGATGCCGCGAAGGCGGGGGGCGTCGTGAACCACCGGATTGGGCTCTACGACGCCATCCTGATCAAAAACAACCACATCTCGGCAGCTGGAGGCGTTCGGCAAGCACTGGAAGCGGCCCGCGCTGCCTCAGACCTCCCCATCGAGATTGAAGTACGCGAGATCGACGAACTCCACGAGGCACTCGCCGGCGGAGCAACCCACCTACTCCTGGACAACCTCTCGCCCCAGCAGGCGGGGGAATGGATCCATATTGTGAACGGGCGGGCAATCGTGGAACTCTCAGGCGGCATCACCCTCGACAGCGCCCGCGACTACGCCGAAGCCGGTGCCGATTTCGTCTCCGTAGGAGCGATCACCCACTCCGCCCCGGCGGTCGATATCAGTTTCCGCCTCGAAGCCTTCGGCCAGCAGAAACTGTGATCGTCCGTCTGGAATCCACAACTTCGACGATGAGGGACGCGGCGGAGCTCGCTGCGAAAGGTGCCCCCCACGGCACCGTAGTCGCTGCCGCAAGACAAACCCGGGGAATCGGTCGCCACGGCCACACTTGGCACTCCGAGCCAGACGGCGGCCTGTACATGTCGATCATCCTGAGGCTTCCAGGCCACGGTCCCGAGGTAACCCTCGCCCTCGGCCTTGCCGTACAGGAGGCCGTCTCGGATTTCGCGTCCACCGATCTCCGCTGGCCAAATGACGTAATGTTGAACCACAGGAAATTGGCGGGAATCCTCGTCCAAACCCAGTCCGGGGCGCTAATTGCCGGCATCGGCATCAACGTGAACCAAATTGCTTTTCCGGACGACCTGAACGGCGTCGCCACATCCCTGCGCATTGAAACGGGGCTGGAAATCCCAATGGATTCCGTTCTGGACCGGGTGTTGGCGGAGTCATTGAGGTATACGGGAAAGACAAAGCCCGAGATCCTAAGGCTGTTCGACGAGCGGTCCACCTACGCAAGGGGAAAGGCCGTTGAAGTGGATGGTCGCTACAAGGGCGTTACCGCCGGCTTGGACCCAAACGGTTTTCTCACCGTTCGCACTGCTACAGGGATCGAAACGGTTCTCGCCGGCGGCGTCCGGGAGATCTCGTAGACTGAAATAAAGTAGCACCCAAAAACACCCAGTGATTCGGAGACATCCTTGAAGCAATCCTACTTCGCCATTGCGGCTTTCGCGTGCGCGCTACCAGCGCAAGCTTCCTTCATTATCAATGCCAGCTATGACAGTACGGTCCCGGCGGCGGCCCAAACGGCCTTCAACAGCGTAGTCGCCAAGTACGAAAGCCTCTTCACCAACAACGTCACGGTGAATATCAATGTGACGTTTGGCGCGACCGGCCTCGGCGGAAGCTCGACGGCGGTTGGAACCATCTCGTACTCGGGATGGCGCAACGCGGTGATCGCCCAAGCCCATGCGCATCCCGAGAATATTTATCTCGTTGCCGCTGCTGCCACGTTGCCCGCGACGAACCCTCTCGGCACCGGGAATGTGACGCTTACCTTCGCCGAGGCTCGGGCGCTTGGAATAAACGCTGCCACGGCGGTTGACAGCTACTTGACGTTCTCCAACACCAGCAACCTGTTCGAATACGGCGGAGTTGCCCAATCCGGCCGCTACGATTTCATGGACGTGGCAGCCCACGAGCTGGACGAGGCGCTGGGAATCGGGTCGGCACTCACGGGCTTGGCGAACAACGCCTCCGTGGCATCCAGCACCAATTTCGACGCCGAGGATTACTACCGCTACAGCGCGAACGGCACTCGTGCTGTCAATACCAATCCCAACGCCAACGTATATTTTTCCTACAACGGCGGCGCGACGAACGTGGCCCGGTTCAACCAGGACAACAACGCCGGCGGCAATTCCTTCGCGGACCGCAATGACTGGTATTTCAGCGGTTGTCCAGCGACTACTGTGTATACACAGAATGCCATCGGGTGTCCGAATCAAGCTGTGCCTGTCGGTACCGGCCCCGAGACGATCGTGCTCAACACGCTTGGATGGAACCCTGCGTCACCGGTACCGGAACCGGCGACATGGCTCATGGGGACGGTAGCGCTGGGGCTTATCGCATTGCGTCGGCGCGGACAATAGCCGGAAAGGGGTTTGACCGCCGCAATTGAGGGTGTGAGGGGACTCAATTTGTGCGCGGCGGTCTGCGAAACAACTTATCTGGTATTGCCGATGGGGTATCGATTGGTTCCCATGTCTGTGCTTTTTACTTGCCTCCCCGTCGGTTGATTTCGGTCGCCAACTCCGAATAACCGTTTGAGGCAGCAGCGTACAAAGGCCGGTGCCCAGCTTTGTTGGGAAGATTCGGGTCGGCACCATGGGCGAGCAGAACACGCACGACCTCGGTACGGCCCAGCGAGGACGCCGCATACAGCGCGGTGTCGCCGGATTCGCTGTCCCGCACATTGGCCGAAGCCCCATGCCGTATCAGCAAGGAAACCATTGCGGCGTGACCTCCAACGGCGGCGTCGTAAAGGGGCGTGGCCCCCGTCGAATCCGGACGATTCGGACTTGCCTTGAACTCGAACAGAGCTTCGGCCACCCCAACAAATCCCTTCCGCGCCGCAATGTTCAGGGGTGCACCCTCGTCAAGATCCGCGCCCCGCGCCGCGAGAAGCGACACCAACCGCGCATCGCCGCGCTCGGCCGCAGCGCGCAGGAGCATCGAAAGATGGGCTGGCGTATCCCCCACATGGTCCAGAATGCTGCCAACGACTTCAACCCGCCCGGCCTCCGCAGCATTTTCCAGAGGAGTGTGGCCATCCCGGTCCTTGTGTCGCGGATCGGCGCCGACCCGGAGCAGAATGGCGACCGCTGCCGTATTTCCTTTTCCGGCCGCTTCAAGAAGGGGTGTAGCCCCGGTTGCGGGATGGGGCGCATCCACTTTGGCACCTCCCGCCAGAAGAGCCTCCACGGTCTCGCGGTTTCCCTCCATGGCGGCTAGATCCAAGGGAGAGGAACCATTGTCGTCCCGAGAATCGCATGGAGCCCCGGCCGCAATCAGGAGCTGGGCGATCTCCGCCTGGCCGTGGGTGGCAGCCGTGTGGAGCGCCCGTGACGATTTCGCACCACGGTCGATCAGGAGGCGCGCAATCGTGGCATTGCCGCGCAGCACGGCATAGTCCAAGGGGGTCGAACCGCCTTCCTCGTGGGCAGCGTCCACACGCGCCCCGCCTTCCACCAACATGCGGACAATCTGCTCGTTCCCGTACCAAGCGGCATCGAGCAATGG
The DNA here is from genome assembly GCA_903893525.1 of uncultured Acidobacteriia bacterium. Lineage (GTDB taxonomy): Bacteria > Acidobacteriota > Terriglobia > Bryobacterales > Bryobacteraceae > BOG-234. Next base: position 10,285 of record CAITMP010000958.1, read on the forward strand.
CGTGGCCCCAAGGGAGTCGCGTTCGTTCAGATCCGCGCCAGCGTCGATCAGATTCTTGATCGCGGCCAGATCACCCGACCTCACGGCCTCGCGCAGACCCCCAGGCGCGCCCCGACAAAGTCCGGCGGCGCAAAACAGGAGGGCGGCGATCCAAGCCTTGGGTTGCATGTGTCAGTCCTTTGGCGGTTCTCCAGAAAATCCCACGTACTGCACTTCTTCCTCCAGCGGCATCCCCCAACGATCTTCCACGCGCCGCTTGAGTTCACCTATCACGGTCCGCAACTGCTGCGCGGTGCCGTTTCCGTTATTGTAGATCAGATTGGCATGGTAATCGGCAACATGGATGTCACCGACTTTCATGCCCTTGGCTCCCACGCGTTCCAGGAACCATGCCGACGGCACCTTGCCTTCGATCACGGAGCTGGCCGGAACTTCCGCCGCGACTGCGGGCGGCAGATTCACCAGCAGGTAGTTCTTGAAAATGCTGCCCGCGCACTTCATGGTCGGCGGGTACTTCTTGTTCCGGATGTCCAAAATTCGGTCCGCGTTCCCGCGCAACGCGGCGGCATCGCCCACTTTCATATTTAATTCGGCCGACAGGATCACCCAATCCTTGCGACGCTTGAAGATGCTCTCCCGGTACTGGAATTCGCAAGCAGTGTTATCGACGCGCATAACTTCGGCCCCATCGAAATAGGTGACATGGGCCACACATTCGGAAATGGAATGGCCGTAGGCACCGGCATTGCCGTAAACAGCGCCGCCGGTCCAGCCAGGAATGCCGGTCATGGTCTCCAAGCCCTGCAGTCCGCTGTCAACAGTAAAATCCACCAAATCCTGGAGGACGGCCCCGGCCTCGACGCGAACGCGCGTTCCGTAGGACTCGATTCCGGCACCGGAAAATTTCAAGACGGCACCCCGGAAACCCTCATCGGCGACGATGAGATTGCTCCCTCCGCCAATTACCACAAAGTCGAGTCCACTCTCCCGGCTGATCCGAATCGCTTCCATGAATGCGGTCTGGTTCCCGGCGTCAACCAAAATGTCGGCAGGCCCGCCGATGCCGAACCGGGCATGCGCGGATAGGCGGGCATCCTTGGTGGCGGCCAGACCGGGTATCACGGCAAGCTTGGAAAAAGTTTCTGGAACCGAGTTCTTCGGTCTGGCTGAAATCATCAATCTAGCTAAAGTATAGGAGAGGCTGAAATCGAAAATGGCAAACGGGTTTCAAGGGTTCTCCGCGGAAGGCATGCAGTTCCTCGCCGACCTGAAGGAGAACAACGATCGCGAATGGTTCACGCCCCGCAAATCGGTGTTCGATGCACAGTTGCGCGCTCCCATGCTCCAGCTGGTTGGCGAAATCCACAGGGAGATGATCAGCTTTGCACCACAGTACGTCGGTGACCCCGCCAAGTGCATCTTCCGCATCTACCGCGACACCCGCTTTTCCAAGGACAAGACTCCATACAAGGACCACATCGCGGCCCAAATGCGGCGCAATGACCTGCCGAAGCAGGGTGCCGGATACTACTTCGGCATCGCTCCCGCAGGTATCGAGATCGCGGGCGGCCTGTGGATGCCGGAGCCGGACGTGCTGCTCGCAGTGCGTACGCACATCGCGGCCAACCACCAAGCCTTTCGACGCTTGTTCCCGGACCCGGCGCTGATGGGCGATGCGTACAACGAAAGCGTATCGCGCCCGCCCAAGGGATTCGACCCGGCACATCCGGCGATTGATTTGATCAAGCGGAAGCACTACGTCTTTGGCACCACCCTGGACGGATCTGTGGCGCGCACCGCGGGCTTGAAGGATGAAATCGTGAAGCGCTTTGCCGCAATCGCCGGATTCATTGAATTCCTGAACCAGCCAATGCTGGCTGGACTGGCGGCAAAGCGCACACTGGAAAACCGTTAGGCGAGGGCGATCTCGAAGCTCTCCTTCGCGGCCTGCACGGTCCGCGCGATGTCTTCCTCCGAGTGAGCGGTGGAGACGAACAACGCCTCGAATTGCGACGGCGGCAGATAGATGCCACGTTCGAGCATCGCATGAAAGAACTTGCCGAACTTGCTGGTATCGCAGGTCTTGGCGGAATCATAATCGGTGACAGCCTGGTCAGTGAAGAACCAAGTCATCATCGACCCGATGCGGTTTACCGTCACCGATTCCGGGGCGCAGGCGGCCAGCCTTCCCGTTGCGGCATTCAACTGGTCATAGATTTCCGGGTGCTGAAGGATGTGTCGCAGCATCGCCAGCCCGGCCGCAACCGCCAGCGGATTGCCGGAGAGGGTCCCCGCTTGATAGATGGGACCGCTGGGCGCGATGTGGGTCATGATGTCCCGTCGGCCGCCGTATGCCGCGATCGGCAATCCGCCGCCGATCACTTTCCCCAAAGTGGTCAGATCCGGCACGATGTTGTAGAGCTTTTGGGCGCCGCCGGAGCAGACGCGGAATCCTGTCATGACTTCGTCGAAGATCAACAGCGCGCCGTGACGGGCGGTGATTTCCCGCAGGGACTCCAAGTATCCGCCATTTGGGGGGATGCAGCCCATGTTTCCGCAGACCGGCTCCACGATGACTGCCGCAATCGTCTCCGGCTGGGCTAGGAAGGCGTCTTCCACCGCCTGCGGATCGTTGAACGGCAGCGCAATCGTGGTGTCGCTGAACCCTTTTGGCACCCCGGGCGAATCCGGCAAGCCCAACGTCGCCACGCCCGATCCAGCTTTGACAAGCAGCGAATCCACATGCCCGTGATAGCAGCCTTCGAACTTGATTGTGATCTCGCGACCGGTGAATCCCCGCGCCACACGCAATGCGGACATGGTGGCCTCGGTGCCGGAATTCACCAACCGCACCATTTCCATGGACGGTACCAGTTCCCGGACAGTCTCGGCAAGTTCCACTTCCTGCCCGGTGGGAGCGCCGAAACTAGTACCGCGCGTCAAGGCCTCTTCGATAGCGGCGAGAATTTCCGGGTGTCGGTGGCCAAGGAGCAGAGGTCCCCAGGAACCGATGTAGTCGATGTACTCGTTGCCATCCACGTCAAAAAGCCGGGAACCCTGGCCTCTGGCTATGAAACGGGGATTGCCTCCCACGCCGCGCCACGCGCGGACCGGGGAATTGACGCCGCCGGGGATCGAAAGGCGGGCGCGATCAAAAAGTTGCTGGGATTTTTCCGTGTGCACTGCCTTCCAGCTTATCGAAGGCTCGCTGAACGTGGAGCGGACCCGCGCATGAGAGACTGATTCCATGATCGTGACCGGGTTGGAAGGGAAAGTCGTCGTTGTCACAGGAGGTGCGGCTGGAATTGGACGCGCAACGGCCGCAAGATTCGCCGCCGAGGGTTGCCGTGTGTCCGTTTGGGATGTCCGACCGCCCGACGACGGAGCCGACTACGATTTCCAGCATGTCGATGTCACCTCCACCGCCACAGTCGAGGCTGCAGCCAAGGCAGTTCTTGACCGATGGGGTCGGATCGACGTACTGATCAACAACGCGGGTATCCTTCGGGACGCCCAACTGGTCCGGGTCCGCGATGGTGCCGTCACCAGTGTCCTCTCCGACGAGCAGTTCGACGCCGTCATCCAGGTGAACCTGCGCGGCGTTTTCGTCTGCACGCGGGCGGTGGCACCGGCGATGATCGCTGCAAAATCAGGGGTCATCCTGAATGCGTCCAGCGTAGTGGGTCTGTACGGCAACTTCGGCCAGACCAACTATGTGGCGTCGAAAGCGGCCGTGATCGGGATGACGCAGACATGGGCGCGCGAACTGGGCAAGTACGGAATCCGGGTGAACGCCGTTGCGCCTGGCTTTATCGCCACGGAAATGGTGAAGTCCATGCCCGAAAAAGTGCTGGAGGGCATGCGGAGCCACACGCCTTTGGGAAGGATGGGGGAGCCCGAGGACATTGCCAATGCGTATCTCTGGCTTGCATCAGCGGGTGCCTCGTTTGTCCATGGGACGGTTCTGTCGGTGGATGGCGGCATCGTGGTGGGTACGTAGGAGCGGGGATCTTGCTATTCTGCCAAGATGGCCCGAGCCCTTGCCACTGTCCTGATCCAGCTGGCGATTTTCCCCGCGACAATTCTTGCCCAGACAAACCGGTACAACTACGATGAGGCCAAGGTCCCGCCGTACACGATCCCCGATGCCTTGACCCTTGCCAATGGGCAGCCCGTGAAGGACGCAAGAACGTGGACCGACATCCGGCGTCCCGAGTTAATCGCGATTTTTGAAGACCAGGTCTACGGCAAGACGCCCATCCTGATGCCGGAGATCCGCTACTCCGAGGTCCTGTCCGACTCGTCGGCGCTAAAGGGCAAGGCCATCCGCAAGCAGGTCACGGTCTACTTCACCCCGCACAACGATGGTCCGCAGATGCACATTCTGCTCTACCTTCCCAGGGATGCCAAGGGACTGGTTCCGGTGTTCCTGGGCCTGAATTTCAACGGCAACCATACAGTGCATGCCGATCCGGGCATCCTCGCAAACGATGTGTGGGTCCGCGACCCGGCCTCCACCACGAAACCAACAAAAATGCTGCATCTTCCGCCGGACGACCGCACGCGCGGCTCGGATTCGAACGCGTGGCAGGTTGAAAAGATACTGTCCAAGGGCTATGGACTCGCCACAGTCTACTACGGCGATATCGAACCGGATTTCGTCGGCGGTGCGGACAAGGGAGTTCGTCCGGTGCTTCTCGAATCCACGGAGATGGAGGATTGGAGCGCCATCGGGGCATGGGCTTGGGGTCTGAGCCGGGCGGTGGACTATCTGAAGACCGAAAAGGCCATTGATGCGCGGCATGTCGCCCTGATCGGCCATTCACGGCTGGGCAAGGCCGCGTTGTGGGCCGCCGCCCAGAATCCGCGATTTTCGTTGGTGGTGTCAAACGAGTCGGGCAAGGGCGGAGCGTCTTTGCTGAAGCGTGGCTACGGCGAAACAACCGACCATCTGAACGACGCCTTCCCCCACTGGTTCAACGCAAACTATAAACAGTACACCGGACACCCGGAAAAGCTGCCGATCGACGGCAACGAACTGCTCGGGCTGGTGGCACCCCGTCCGCTGTATGTGGCCAGCGCCGAAGAGGACCGCGGCTCGGATCCAAAAGGTGAATTCCTTGCCGCGCTCGATGCGGGAAGAGTCTATAAGCTACTGGGAAAAAAGGGACTTCCTGTCAAGGCGATGCCCGGCGTGGACCAACCTGTGATGGCTGACATCGGCTACCACGTGCGGGCCGGGAAACATGACGTAACCGCGTTCGACTGGGATCAGTACCTAGCATTCGCCGATGCCCAGTGGGGGAAGAGAAACTAACGGACTATTGGGTCACCGGGGAGAATGGCGTCGGCCCGGTGACCCGTCGGAATTACTACTTGGTCCCGTAAGTCTTGCTGAAGCCGTTGCGGGTGTTCGTGATAGTGAACGAGCCGTCCGCCATTGCCGAAACTTTGATCCAGAATGCAGGGCCTGTGTGGCCCGCTCGTCCCGGACCCCGGCCAGCACCGGCTGCGGCAGTGGCGGTTGTCGCGGCAGGGGGAGCGCCAGGTGCGCCGGGCCCACGCCCACCCGTTCCAAACTGCAGTTGGGTTGGCGGATTCTGGATCACGTTCGCGATTGTTTCCTTGTCATCCAAGTTGGCGATATAGATTCCGGCCGGATTCTGCTCGATCCCGCCATTCCACGCCCAGTGGAGCTGCCAGATGTCCTCCAACCCTGGAGAGGAATGCAAAGTTGCGTAGGTGGATGCCGCGCCGCCCTTGCGGGTTCCGTTGTGCATCACCGCAACCCTGGGATGAAGTGCGTGGACCAACGCCGGTGAACCGGACTGGTCGATGCCGTGGTGCGAGGTGAGGTACAAGTCCACGGTCCCGATGGGGTTATTCGGGCACATCAGCTCCTTTTCCGAGTTCCAAGTGAAATCGGCCAAGTTGATGGTGCGGAACTTTCCGTTCGCGATCACCAGGCCTACGGACTGGGGATTGTCTGGATCCACGCGGCTTTCATCGCGCGGCTGAAATGCTGCGCACGCCGGATTCGGCTTCCCCGCCCCGGCCATCGGCTTCTTCAGAACTTGGTTGGCCGAGGTGACGACCGTGATGTCCAAGCCCGCCACGGGAATCTTGTCGCCCGGCTTGACGATGGTCCGCGGAGCTTTTTCGTAAAGGTCGGCGTACATCTTCTGGAAGCCGGGCACCTGTTCGCGCGGTTCCACGGATGGGCCGTGGTCGACGTAGTGCTTGATCGGGATCCGCTTGGCCAAGGCCTCAAGCCCGCCCACGTGGTCGCCATGGTAGTGGCTCAGTACCATGTAGTCGATCTGCTTGACACCGGCGGCTTCGAGGACGGCCATGATGCGGTCCACATCTCGGTCGCCGGGGCTGCCCGTGTCGATCAGCATCGACTGGCCGGAGGGTGAAACGTAGAGGGTGGCGTGGCCGCCCTCCATGTCCATGAAATAGATGTCGAGCGGTTTCTGGGCGACAGCAAGGATCACTGACGCGAGCAGTAACATTCCTGTTTTCAGCACTTAGTAGCCTTTCTTCTTATCCACTACATTCACCATCGGCAGACCATCGGCAAAGCGCCGGATGTTGTCCTTGATGGTGCCGAGCATGCGCGCGTTGTCGAGATCCGAACGGCCGGCAATATGGGGCGTGATCATGACGTTCTTGAAACTCCACAACGGATGGCCCTTGGGAAGCGGCTCGGGGTCGGTCACATCGACACCGGCACCGTCGAGTTTCTGGGAGTCGAGAGCCTTCACCAAACCGTTCATGTCGTAGACGCCTCCTCGGCTGACCGCGACAAAGTAGGAATGCTGCTTCATGAGTTCAAATTCCTTGGCACCGAACATTTTGTGGCTCTTGTCCGTGTCGGGGGCGGAAATGAAAACGGCGTCGGCGAGGGGCACGACCTCGTCCAATTGGTCCGGCTTCACAACGCGGTCGATGTAGGAAACGATGGGCTTCTCCTCGGGATCGACACCGATGACGTGCATCCCGAATGCCCAGCAACGCAGCGCGATATTGGTGCCGATGCCACCCATGCCGATGATCAGAGCCGTCTTCCCCCGCAGTTCGATGCCTTTGAAGGGGGTCCTCAGCCAGTCCTCGTTTTGTTTGGCCGCTCCGTATTCGTTCAGGCGGCGCGAGGTGTAGAGCAGCAATGCCATGGCGTGGTCGGCAATCTCGATGCCCTGGACCACCTTGTTGTTCGTCATGACGACATCACTGTTCTTGAACGGCTCGGCACCGGGAACCTGGAGGATGTTCTCAACACCGGCCGACATCACACCCACCCACTTGAGCCGTTTGGACGCCGAGTACATTTGAGGGGTGATCACACCGATGAAGCCGTCCGCGTCGGCGATTTCGGTAAGGACCGTGGCTGGGGTCGCACCCACGACCTTCACCTTCGGGGAAACGGACTGAAAATCCTGCACTTGGCCGGGGCCGGGGCTCAGCAGAACGATTTTTTTGACTTGTGCGGAGAGCTGGGGGGAGAAAAGAGATAGGGCAGTCAGCAGAGGTGGAAGGATTTTGCGCATCGGGTGAATTCTATCGCACCATGCGCGGAGGGTGTGGAACCCGACGCCGAAAGAGGAATATTGGCAGGGGGCGGGTGCCCGCCCCCCACCGGAAAACTACATCTTGACGTCGGTGACTGCGATGGTGGTGCCAGTCACTTTGCCGGAAACCGTGACCTTCATGCCCGCGTGCGGCGCAAGCTTGTCCTGCTTGTCGACGGTGTAGATTTTGCCGTCGGCGGCTACCAGGACGGCATCGGCGCCACCCTTGATGCAACGTTGCGAGCATTCGGCATTGGTGACCATGGCGGGTTTCGTCGAGCAGTTCTTGTCGACGACCATGCCTGTGATGTCTTCGGCGAAGGCGGTGGCCGTCATGCCGAGAGCGAGTACGAAGAGAGCGGTGAGCTTCATGATTGTTGGATCTCCGCTGCCAGTATAACCCAATTCGCGGCGACGTACCACCGGATAATATGATGGGGCTTATGCCCATCTACGAATATTTGTGCGAATCGTGCGGCAACAAGTTCGAGCGGCTGGTCCGACGGGCCGCCACGCCTGCCTCCGACCTGCTCGAAGCAGGTTGCCCCGGCTGCGGGGAGAAGCATGTACGCCAGCAGTATTCGACGTTCGCGGCACGCGCCGGAGCGGGCGATTATCGGGCCACCCCGGCTGAATCGCGCATGGGCGAGGGGCGGTCGTGCCCCGGCGGCATGTGCTCCAACCCCGGCGTCTGCGGCATGAACTAAACGCTGCCAACAAAAACCACTCACAAATCCATGTCGAACCACATCACAACGTCGCTGTCGAACGCCGAGATACTCACACCGGAAGCCCAGGCGTTCCTAGTCGAGCTGCACCGGAAATTCAATGGACGCCGTTTGGAACTGCTGGCGGCCCGCAAGGTGCGCCAAGCAGCCATTGACAGCGGCGAGCTGCCGGACTTCCTCCCGGAGACCCGTGAAATCCGGGAATCCGATTGGACGGTTGCGCCAATTCCAGCCGACCTACGCGACCGGCGAACCGAAATCACCGGCCCCACCGACCGCAAGATGGTCATCAACGCCCTCAACTGTGGCGCCAAGATGTTCATGGCGGATTTCGAGGACGCCAATTCCCCCACCGGGACGAACCTCATCGACGGCCAGCAAAACATGAAGGACGCCATCCGGCGCGAGATTTCCTTCACCGGTCCCGAAGGCAAACAATACAAGCTCAACGAAACGACCGCCGTACTGCTGATCCGCCCCCGTGGCTGGCATCTGGTGGAAAAGCACTTCCAAGTGGACGGCGAGGTGATCTCGGGTGGCCTGTTTGATTTCGGCCTCTATTTTTTCCACAACGCCAAGGAACTGCTGGCGCGCGGCTCCGGCCCCTATTTCTACCTGCCGAAGCTGGAATCACACTTGGAAGCCCGGCTGTGGAACGACGTGTTCGTATTTGCGCAGGACTACTGCGGCGTGCCGCAAGGCTCCATCCGGGCCACCGTTCTAATCGAGACCATTCTGGGCGCGTTCGAGATGCATGAGATCCTCTGGGAACTGCGGGACCACTCGGCCGGTCTGAACTGCGGCCGTTGGGACTACATCTTCAGCTTTATCAAGAAGTTGCGCAACCGTCCGGACTTCATGCTGCCCAACCGGGCGCAGGTCACGATGACAGTGCACTTCCTGGCATCCTACGTGGACCTTCTGATCCAGACCTGCCACAAACGCGGCATCCATGCGATGGGCGGCATGGCGGCGCAAATTCCGATCAAGAACGACCCAGCGGCCAACGATGCGGCGCTCGAAAAGGTTCGACTCGACAAGCTCCGCGAAGTAAGGGCTGGACACGACGGTACGTGGGTGGCCCATCCAGGCTTGGTCGCTGTCGCCAAGCAGGTGTTCGACGAATACATGCCGCAACCCAACCAGATTGACCGGAAACGGGAGGATGTCCACGTGACGGCAGCCGATCTGTTGGCCGTTCCCGCTGGCACCATCACCGAGGATGGCCTGCGCTTGAATGTCGACGTCGGCATCCAGTATTTGGAAGCTTGGTTGCGCGGCAACGGCGCGGTGCCCATCTACAACTTGATGGAGGATGCCGCGACAGCGGAAATTTCGCGGGCACAGGTCTGGCAGTGGGCACGGCACGGCGCGAGGCTTGACGACGGCAGGACAGTTACGGCTGAGCTGGTGAAATCCGTCATCGCCGACGAACTGTCGAAGATGGAGAGCCGCGTCGGCCTCGAAAAATACGCCAAGAGCAAGTTCCCGCTGGCAGCCGACCTATTCGGAAAGATGATGCTGTCGGGCGATTTCAACGAGTTTCTGACCTTGCCGGCCTACGAATTCATCGATTAGCGGCCGGAAACACCCTGCAGGCCTGAGCGGCACGCTGGCCCGTCCATCAACTCACGGAATCGTCTCCATAAAAAGAAGCGATTGCCAGACGGGCCGCTTTTCACAGATACTAGGTTTTTACCTGTCGGTGCGGGA
>CAITMP010000959.1 GCA_903893525.1 uncultured Acidobacteriia bacterium
GCTGAACGGGATGACGCGCTGGTTTATCGATACCGGTATGCGCAGCGGCATCAAGGACAAGGGCCAGAGGGACCGGACAATCACGCTGTTCTTGGAAAAGAAGCCCTTCAAGGACGCCTTGCGCATCGAGAACGAGAAGATTGTGTACGCAATGCTTCTGGACAAGGCAGGGGCCGTCCTCTGGCGGGCCGAGGGCATTGCTGACGCGGAAAAGATCTCGAACTTGAAGACTGCTCTGGAAAAGGTGGCGAAATGATGCGGAATCTAGCGTTTGCGGTACTCTCCATTGCGGCGGTTTGCCATGCGCAGACGGTGCCGGCCCCAGTGGCCGCGCCCGCAAGCCAGCCATGGCAACCCATGACCGGCAAGGAGCGCATGGAGCGATACTGGAAGGAGAGTTTCGCCTCCCCGGGCCTCTACTTCGCATCGACCGGCTCGGCGATTGGCAGCCAGTTCGGCAACGACCCCCCGGAATGGGGCAAAGCCGGCTCCGGCTACGCAAAACGGGCCGCGTCAAATTTTGGCCGGTTCTCCGCTCAAATCGCCATCCATGAGGCGGGAGCGGCAGCACTTGGCTTGGATCCCCGCTACCGCAATTGCGAATGCAAGGGGTTCTTCCCCCGAACCGGACACGCCTTCAAGTGGACGTTGGTAACGAGGGACAACAAGGGCAACATCCGTCCGAACGCCCCGGTGTTTGCGGCCGCCTACGGCAGCGGCATGATCTCCACGCTCTGGTATCCCGACCGTTACAACCCCGTTGACCGATGGCATCCGGGTTGGACACCAGCAACTCGCCTTGGAAGTCGGAGTCAACGTGCTGCGCGAATTCGGTCCCGAACTCAAGCGGACTCTGCGTCACGTCACACCACCCTTCCTGCGGCGGTAGGGAACTCCGCAGCACATAAAAACCTTTTCCTCGGCACGATACAATGGAGGAATACCGTGGAAAAGACCTTTTACATAGAAACTTTCGGCTGCCAGATGAACGCCCACGACTCGGAGAAGGTCGTCGGCACGCTGCTGCACGAAGGCTACAACCAGGTCGCCACCCCGGAACAGGCCAATTACATTTTCTACAACACCTGCAGCATCCGCGACAAGGCGGAGCAGAAGGTGTTCAACAAGCTCCAGCACTTCAAGAATTCGGGCAAGGGCAAGGTGATTGCGCTGCTTGGTTGCGTCGCGCAGCAGGAAGGTCCGAAGATTTTCGAACGCGCACCGCACGTGAGCCTGGTGGCGGGCTCGGCCAGCTACGCCAAGCTGCCGGAGATGCTGGTCCAGATCGAATCGGGCAACCGGCGGGTGACGGGCCTGGATTTCGACACGCCCGAAGCGTTCGACACACCGTACACCCGCCGCGACAACCCGTTCCGTACCTTTATTACCATTATTGAAGGTTGCGACAAGGCCTGCGCCTACTGCGTGGTGCCGTTCACGCGCGGCCCGGAGCGCAGCCGCACCGCCGAAAGCATTCTGGAGGAAGCCCGGCGGCTGGCCGATTCCGGCATCACGGAAGTCACCCTGCTGGGCCAGAATGTCAACAGCTACCGCGACCCGTCCGCCTCGAAGTGGGACTTCGCCCGCCTTCTCGACGAGGTCGGGCGTATCCCCGGCTTCCGTCGCGTCCGGTTCACCACATCCCACCCCCGCGATTTCGTCAAGCCGATCATCGACGCCATCGACGAAAACCCCAACCTCTGCAACCACGTGCATCTGCCGGTCCAATCGGGCTCGTCCCGTGTGCTGGAGGGCATGCGACGGCTCTACACCCGCGACCAGTACATGGAGCGGATCGAATGGATGAAGAACGCCAACCGCGATATCGCCATCACCACCGACCTGATTGTCGGTTTCCCCGGCGAAACAGAGCGCGAGTTTGAGGAAACACTGCAACTGATGGAGGAGGTGCAGTACGATGCCATCTTCGCCTTCAAGTACTCGCCCCGCCCCAATACTTCGGCGCTGGCCATGGGCGACCACATCCCGGACGAGGAAAAGACGCGCCGGATCGTGATCGTCAACGAACTCCAGCGCGCCATCCAGATCCGCCGCCATTCGGAGTTGATCGGGAATGTGGAGGAGGTCCACGTGGAGGGCCGCCACGAGTCCCTGCAGCAATGGATGGGCAAGACTTCGCAGAACCGCACCCTGAACTTCGGGGGACGCGATGCCGAGGCACTCTCCGGCAGCTACGTGCCTGTTCGGGTTACACGTGCCGGCCCCAACTCGCTGGTCGGCGAAGCGCTTTCCGTAAACTAACGCTTTCCGGCCCTGTGCTGTAATGAAAGCATGGAAGTCGAGATGAAGATCCGCGGATTGATGATGGACCCGGACACAAACATGCCCATCGTCATTCTGAAGGACTCCACAAGCGCGCACGTCCTCCCGATTTGGGTTGGAATTTACGAGGCCAACGCGATTGCATTGGAAATCGAGAAAGTTTCGACCCCGCGCCCGATGACCCACGACCTGATCAAGACCCTGCTCCAAGGCCTCGACGCGGGCGTGCGCAAGGTGGTGGTGAATGAAATGAAGGACGACACGTTCTTCGCCATCATTTGGGTGGAAAAGGACGGCGAGTTGATCTCGGTCGATTCGCGCCCGTCGGATGCGCTGGCCCTGGCGTTGCGCCTTGACTGCCCCATCTACGTGGATGATTCGGTGCTCCGCACGGCACGGAAGGCCGCCACATCGTCCGACAAGGCCAGTACGAATTCGGAGCTGAAGCGTTATCTGGAGAGCCTCGGGGACGAGGATCTCGGCCGATACAAGATGTAGGTGGAACAAGATGCGGACGATCCTCGCGGCCTTCCTTTCCTGCGCGGTGCTGTCCGCCGCCCCGGCATTCACCATTCCGCAGATTCTGGGATCGCCCTTTCCCGAAAACCTGACGGCATCCCCCCACAAGGACGCCATCGCATGGGTCCAGATGGAAAAGGGAGTCCGGAACGTCTGGATCGCGCGGGCACCGGCGTATCAAGCCTCGGTAGCGACCAAATTCAGTGCCGATGACGGCCAGGAAATCTCTGAGCTGGCTTGGAACCAGGCGGGCACGGCGATCTACTTCACCCGTGGCGGCGGCCCCAACGGACGCGGCGAGATCCCCAATCCCATCAGTGTTCCCGCCGGGATCAAACAGGAAGTGTGGCTGCTGACCCTTCCGGGTGATGCCAGCAAGCTGGTGGACGGACACTCCCCCGCCCCATCGCCCGACGGCACCATTGCGGCGTATGTGCAGGGTGGACAGATTTGGGGCATCGGCACGGCACCGGATGCGAAACCAACCCAGTTGGTGCACGCGCGGGGTTCCGCCGAGGATCTGGCATGGTCGCCCGACGGAAAGCGCCTGGCTTTCACCAGCACCCGTTCGGACCACAATTTCATCGGCGTCTATTCGACGGTGGAAAAGTCCCTGTCGTACCTCGACCCAAGCGTGGACCGGGACCAGTCCCCGGCATGGTCGCCCGACGGCAAGCAACTCGCATTCGTGCGGTTGCCATCGGGGCGGTATGTCTCCCAATGGGGCCCGAAGCGCACCGGGCAACCGTGGTCGATCCGCATCGCCGATCCCCTGACTGGCAAGGGACGCGAGCTGTGGCGGTCGAACGAGGGCATGGGCAGCGTGTTCTGGCACATGGTTTCCGACAACCAGCTGCTTTGGACAGCCAACGGGCGCATCGTGTTTCCGTGGGAGGGCGACGGCTGGCTGCACCTATATTCGATTCCAGCAACCGGAGGGACACCTCTCAAGCTCACACCCGGCGATTTCGAAGTGGAACATGTGGCGCTTTCGACAGACTCCAACTTTGTCGTGTTCTCGTCGAACCAAGCCGACACGGACCGCCGACACTTGTGGACCGTTCCGGCCTCCGGAGGCACTGCCCGGCGACTCACAACCGGTTCCGGCATCGAGTGGGTTCCGACGCCGCTGGCAGCCGACAGACTGGCCATGTTCCGGTCCGACGCCAAGATCCCCGCCCGCGCTGCGATTCTGGAAGGCGGCGTTATCCGCGGCCTAGCACCGAATTCAATGCCCCCGGATTTCCCGTCGGCATCGCTGGTGGAACCCCAGACCGTGGAGATTTCCGCAGCCGACGGCCTCAAACTCCACGGCCAAGTCTTCCTTCCGCCCGGCAACGCCGCGAAGCATCCGGCAGTCGTGTTTTTCCACGGGGGATCGCGCCGCCAGATGTACCCCGGATGGCACAGCATGTTCTATTACCACCAAGCCTACGGGTTCAACCAATACCTGGCATCGAAGGGCTATGTGGTGCTGTCGGTGAACTACCGCAGCGGAACCGGTTACGGTGAGGCATTCCGCGAGGCCCTAAACTACGGTGCCACCGGCGGCAGCGAATACGCGGACGTCCAGGGAGCGGCTTTGTATTTGCGTTCCCGCGCCGACGTCGACCCGGCCCGGATCGGGGCGTGGGGAGGCTCCTACGGCGGCTACCTTACGGCCCTTGGCCTGGCCCGCTCCTCCGACCTCTACGCCGTCGGTGTGGACCTGCACGGCGTGCACGACTGGAATCTGGAAATCCGCAACTACGCACCCGACTACGAGCCCGAAAAGCGCCTTGCGTTCGCGAAAACGGCGTTCGAATCCTCGCCGATGGCCTACATGTCCACATGGAAATCGCCCGTCCTGCTGATTCACGGCGATGACGACCGCAACGTGGAATTCTCCAACACCATCATGCTTGCCGAGGCGCTGCGGAAGCAGGGCGTGCATTTCGAACAGCTGATCTTCCCGGACGAAATCCACGACTTTCTCGTCCATGCCGACTGGCTGAAGGCCTATTCCGCCGCCGACGAGTTCCTGGGACGGTACCTGAAGCCGTGAGGCCGGGCGCGATGGGTCGGGAAGCGGTTGTGGTCGCCAGTTCGCGCACCCCGTTGGCGAAATCGTTCCGTGGCTCCTTCAATATGACACTGCCGGCGGACTTGGCCGCCCACTGCATCCGGGACGTGATCCGGAAGCTGCCGCAGCTCGATCCGGCCACCGTGGAGGACGTGTATCTCGGCTGCGGCCAACCCCACGGTGTCCAAGGCCACAATGTGGCGCGCGTTGCGGCCACGCTGGCGGGTCTGCCCACGTCCACGGCGGCCGCGACGGTGAACCGGTTCTGCTCGTCGGGATTGCAGGCGGTTGCGATGGCTGCGCACCAGATCCAGTCCGAAGGGGCACTTGCCGCCATCGGGGGCGGTGTCGAAAGCATCTCGATGGTAACCCGTGATTCCCACCCGCATCCGCGTTTGAGCACGGAACTGCCCGGAATCTACATGGTGATGGGGGACACGGCGGAGATTGTGGCCAAGCGCTACGGAATCTCCCGGATGGCGCAGGACGAATACGCGTTGGAAAGCCAACGCCGGACCGCGCACGCGCAGTCTGAAGGATTCTTCGAGGCCGAAATAGCGCCGATCCAGACGACGATGGCGCTGCTCGACCGGAAGACCGGAGAAAGGGTGGGCACTCGCGAGGTGCTGTGCGATCGCGACGAGTGCAACCGCCCCGACACAACCCTTGATGGCTTGGCCGCCCTGAAACCCCACTTCGACCCCGACAGCGGCCAAGGGTCCGTGACTGCGGGCAATGCATCCCAGCTTTCGGACGGCGCGTCCGCAACGCTTTTGATGGCCCGCGAGCATGCCGACGCCCTTGGAATTCCGTACACACTGGTTTTCCGTGGTTTCACCGTGACC
>CAITMP010000960.1 GCA_903893525.1 uncultured Acidobacteriia bacterium
CGATTGCGAACTTGGCAGTCTCGCGCTAGAAATTCTCCGGCTTCACCGGAAGCGGGTGTGGTTCAATGGTAGAATGTGGGCTTCCCAAGCCTGAGACGAGGGTTCGATTCCCTTCACCCGCTCCATCTTCAAAAAGCCCAATAAAAGAGGCACTTCCGAAGGTAGCAACAAAGGTTCGAGCACCTCGGTAGCAACAAAAGTGACAACAGGGTTCCCTTAATTTCCGAGCAATTCAGGGCAAAGGCCCCCATGGCAGCCGTTTTGTGCCGACGACGGTAAAAACCAAAACTTTCCGGAGGTCCGAAAAGGGGTTGGGGCTCGTTGAAATCAGGCGAGCCTCCAGGCTATTGTAAGCGTCACGCCGAGTGCCAGCAGCTGGCATAAACGTGATAATGCAAAAGTATGACGTTTATGCTGCGAGGCGGGCTGGCATAGTTGCCGACTTGGCCCAGGCGGCCGGTGTGATATCGGCGATTTGACGGGTCGTCATTGTGGGCAGGCGACTAAGGACGTCACGGAGATAGGCGTAGGGATCAATCTTCCTGCGACGACAGCTCTCGATCACCGAGTAGAGGATGGCTCCGCGTTGACCGGCACCGGCTTCTCCCACGAACAGCCAGTTCTTCTTTCCCAAGGCCGTAGGCCGAATGGCGTTCTCGACCAGGTTGTTGTCTATCTCCACCCGGCCTTCACCCAGATATACGGTCATCCCGGCCCATTGCCCCAAGGCATACGAGATGGCGATCCCGAGGAGACTCTTGGGCAACACCTTCGTCTTCACGCGGACCAACGCCCGGTGAAAGCGTTCCACAACCATCCGACTTTCAGCCGCCCGGACCGCCGCCCGCAGGTTTGCTCCTGCTTTGTTCTCCCGCAGCCTCGATTCGACCTGGTATAGATGTTGGATCTGGCGCAGGAACCAACCGCTCAGCTTCGGAGCCTGTTCACGAGCTTCGTGGAACTTCCGACGTACGTGCGCCCAACAACCCGCCAGCACCACAGGTCGCGGATGGTTGCGGGCGAACACCGGATACGCCCCATAGCCGTCGCATTGAAGTGTACCCGTGAAGTCGCCGGGCAAAATGTTCCCCACGCACGAGGCTGCCCGAGTGGTTTCCCAGTGAAAGATCACGTCTCCGCCCGGTTTTGACGCCGCCCACAACCATCCCTTTCCCGTGTGGCCTTTTCCGGGGTCCAGGTAATCGATCGGTGTCTCGTCCACCTGAACGTATCCTCCGGCCATCACTCCGGTGCGGATTGCTTGGTAAATCGGTTGCAACCAATCCGCTGCCAACTCCACCCATCGGGCCAATGTCTGGCGCGGCAGGTTTACCCCGTGCCGGCTGGAGTAGATGCCCTCCTGTCGGTAGAGCGGGAGATGATCGCAGTACTTGCTCACCAGCACATGGGCCAGAAGCCCCGGTGCCGGCAGGCTGCGTTCCAGAAGCCGTTCAGGAAGTGCGGCGATCACCGGGGCCAGATCCCGATTGGAGCGGTGAACGTACTTCGGGCGGATCAGGCGGCGACGGAAGAAGTGGCCGGGTTGGTAGTCGAGCTGTTCGCTGACCTCTTCACCAATCCGCCGCCACTGCTCCGGTTCGGCTTTCACCGCTTCGGGCTCCAAGACTTCCTCCTGCACCGGCAGGTTCTCAGGCAACCGCTGTGCCCGCTCCTTCCGAGGGCGAGGCGTGACAGGAACAACTGGTTTTTCCTCCGCCTTTGGAGCGGGCGTTTCGGCGAGCGCGAGGAGGAGTTCCAACTGATTGGGCGAGATCTTTTCACTGGAGGAACCGAACATCTGTTTGATGATCAGATCCAGCTTCTGGCGAAGCAGGGCGATCTCGCGTCGCGATGCCGACAGTTCC
>CAITMP010000961.1 GCA_903893525.1 uncultured Acidobacteriia bacterium
ATCCAGCTGATTATTTACACGACCAACGGGGCGATCTCGTTCGAGGATGAGAAGTCGATTCGGAGAAGTGCCGTGCAGCACCGGGTGCCGTGTATCACGACCTTGAGCGGAGCGCGCGCGGCGGCGGAGGCGGTTGCGTCGAAGTTGCGGGACCCGATCCGGGTGTGGAGTTTGCAGGAGATCCACGGCGGGAAGTAAGATTGTTCCGTTGAGAGCCCCTCCTTGACGTCGTGGACCAGGTCGAAATGGCTACCTTCTGACAATTGCTGAAGTGGGCTCCCGTCTGGCTGCGGTAGGGGGTATGTTGGGGTGCGACAATGCGAACAGTAGGAGTTCCTAGTGTCATGCTGATTGAATTCGAATGCGCCACCGGTCGTGATGGGGTGATCGCCCTTCCACCCGATGTGGCGCGACAGCTTCCAGCTGGGGCGGCTGTGCACGTTTCTATCCGCTGGAACGGGAATGACGCCGATGACGCATGGCGCACGGCTGGCCGCGTCCAGTTCGAGACGGCTTTCGCACCGGAAGATTCGGTCTACGAACAACTCGCCACACAGGTGAATAGCTGACAAATGCGGCTTCAATTTGGTGATGTCATTCTGTTGCGAATGGCGTTTCACCAAGCAACGGGCGGCAAGTTGCGCCCGGCTGTTGTGCTACTCGATGCTGGTGATGACGACGTCGTTGCGGCTCCAGTCACGTCGCGGGTGCGCAATTCCGTCTTCGACTTGGAGGTTGTTGAATGGGCTACGGCTGGCCTTGGGCATGCGGACAGGGATGCGGCCCGATCGTCTTGGTCCAGACATTCCAGCCCTGAGAGGAGATCTATCCCGCTCCCTCAAACTCCACCCGTTCGTACAAACTCCCCAACACCAACCGACATCCGATGGACCTCAAATCGAGTTCATCCTCCGGTGACCTGTACTCGTGGAACAACCACGAGCCGTTTGGCTGCCTGACGTGGTGTTCCGCCCGGATCGTATCCTGGGCAAGGATCAGGTACTCCGCACATGACGGAAGCGATCGGTAGAAACGGAATTTTTCGCCCCGGTCGTAGTTCTTAGTCGAAGGCGACAGGACTTCCACGACCACGACGGCATCCGTGATCGTGTCCTTGTGATGGTCCAGAAACTTCTCCGGCTGGCAAGTGACAACGATATCGGGATAGGTGTAGATGCCGAACTCCTCGCTGTAGAGCCGCATGTCGCTGCTGGTGGCCCCGCAGCGCTTGCCACGGAGTTGCTCGCCCAGCGAAATCAGCGTGTTGGCGATCACCCAGGAATGGTTTCGGCTGCCCCCGGACATTGCATATGCCTGGCCATCGATATACTCGCTACGGAACTCTGCCTCGCGCTCGATCTCCAAATACCGTTGGGGTGTCAAAAAGGGGAACGGATTTGTAGCCATTGGATCTCCTTGACCTCTAGAATACCGAACTTGGCTGCTGCTGGGTCATGCAGTGCAGGGTCCCCAACCCCCAGACCAGTTCCACGCAATTGATCCCCACCACTTTCCGGTCCGGGAAGCACTCTGCCAGCACATTCAGGGCGACACGATCATTCGGATCATTGAACGTCGGCACCAGCACAGTCTTGTTGGCGATATAGAAATTCGCATAGCTTGCGGGTAGCCGCACGCCGTCGAACACGACCGGCGCGGGCATCGGCAATTTCCGCTTCCGCAAGGGCCAGTCCGCCACCAAGGCCCAGTTCTCCCGCAGCACTCCGAAATTGTCATCCGAAGGATCCTCCTCGGACACCATCACGATGGATTCCGCATCCGTAAACCGGGCCAGATCGTCCACATGCCCATGCGTATCATCGCCCGCGATCCCGTTGCGCAGCCAGAGGACTTGGTCCACTCCAAGATGCGCGCCCAGCATCGCCTCAATCCCTGCGCGCGACATCCCCGGATTCCGGGCTTGCACCGGACTCAGCAGGCATTCCTCTGTCGTCAGCAGCAATCCTGCGCCGTTGACGTCCAGGCTGCCGCCTTCCAGCACCATGTCTGGCTCGGTCGATTCCACCCCTACCAGCCCCGGAATCGACCTGCCCGCGGCCTCATCCAGAAGATGATTTGGGTATTTCGCCCAACCGTTGAACCGCCACTTGGTCGCAGCTAGGTGGCCTGCGGCATTCTTCACGAACAAGGGCGCGAAATCGCGGGCCCAGACCCGGTCCGTCGGCTGCACGATGAACTCCACCGCCGCCAAATCCGCTCCCACCATCTCCAAGATGACACGCGCCGACTCCCGCAATTCCTCGTCGCGCACCAGAATCCGCACCTTTTCGACCGCAGCCAACTTCCGCACGATCTCGCCGTAGACCCACGGAATTGGCGCAAAGCGGCCCGGCCAGTCCTCCTCGTTATGCGGCCACGCGATCCAAGTCGCCTCGTGGGGCTCCCACTCCGCCGGCATTCGGTACCGCATTACGCGAGGAACCTGTTCACGATGGGCCCGTAGGCGTCAATCCGGCGGTCGCGCAGGAACGGCCAGCCGCGCCGGGTCTCTTCGATTACCTTCTCGTCGCATTCGACAACGAGAATTTCCTCCTGGTCGTGCGACGCCTGTGCCACAACGCGTCCGAACGGGTCGGCCACAAAAGACGCCCCCCAGAACTCCAGGCCCCGATCCTCCGGCCCCTCGAACCCGACCCGGTTCACCGCCGCCACGTATACCCCGTTGGCGATCGCGTGCGCCCGTTGCGCGGTCTTCCACGCATCGTGCTGCGCCTCCCCATATTCGGCCTTTTCCGCCGGATGCCAGCCGATTGCGGTCGGATAGAACAGGATGCGGGCTCCAGTCAGGGCCGCCAAACGCGCCGCTTCCGGATACCACTGGTCCCAGCAGACAAGAGTCGCAATGCGCCCGAACTTGGTGTCGAATGCACGGAAGCCGAGGTCGCCCGGTGTGAAGTAGAACTTTTCGAAGAACAGCGGGTCGTCCGGAATATGCATTTTCCGATACATGCCCAGCATGGTTCCGTCTGCGTCAATGATCACCGCCGTGTTGTGGTAGAGACCGGGTGCACGCTTTTCAAACAGCGACGCAATGATCACCACTCCCAGTTCCGCCGCCAACGGGCAGAGCCGTTCCGTGGATGGACCCGGGATCGATTCGGCAAGGTCAAACAACCGGGCGTCCTCCTCCCGGCAGAAATATTGAGACCGGAACAACTCCTCCAGACAAATAATCTGGGCACCCTTTGCCGCCGCCTCGCGGATCTTTGTGGCCGCCAATTCGAGATTCGCGTCGGGGTCGAGCCCGCACCGCGTCTGCACCAAGCCAATACGGAATTTTTCGGGAGTCACTGGTTCCATTTTAGCCGTCGACCTAGACTGGAAGTTGTCCCCCAGCCTTGTCCTTTTCGATATCGACGGCACCCTTGTCCGCAAAGCGGGCCCCCAGCATCGCCTTGCCTTGATCCAGGCCGTTCGCGATGTTCTGGGCTTGGAAGCCACAACCGACGGCGTACCGTTGCACGGTATGCTGGACCCCGACATCATCCTCTGCATGCTGGAAAACGCGGGATTGGCCGCTATGGATATTGACACGGCCATGCCCGCGATCCTGGTCGCCGCCGAGGAGGCCTATCTTGCGACGGAAATCCCCGATATCCGGGACAAGCGCTGCCCCGCCGTCCCGGAAATCCTCGACATGCTTACCGGAATGGGCACTGTTCTTGCGCTCGTCACTGGCAATTTGCCACGCATCGGCTGGCGGAAGCTGGAAAGGGCCGGAATCCACCATTATTTCCGCCACGGCGGCTTCGGCGGCATGGCCCCGACCCGAGGTCTACTGGCCAAGCTCGCCATAGAGCAGGCCCGCGCCGACGGACTCATCGGCCCCGGATCCCGAATCTCCCTGATCGGCGACGCGCCGCAGGATATCCGGGCCGCCCAGGAGAACGGCATCCAGTCGATCTCGGTCCGGACGGGCGTGACCCCGCCCGGAGAGCTGGAAGCCTGCAATCCGGATTATTTGCTGGACGACCTCACACGACTCGACGCGAACATTCTGTTCTGAAAATGCGGTAAAATCCGGCATGCGTCTTTCTCTCGTTTTCGCCCTCTGCCTTTCCGCGTTCCCGTTGTTTGCGGCCGACCCGCCCGAGACCCAGGCAATCGTCGCCACCGTCCAAAAACTTTTCGACGCCATGGCCTCCAAGGACGGTGCGGCCATTCGAAGTCTGACGGTTCCGGGCATGGCGATTACCTCCCTGCGCGCCAACGGCCAGTCATCGGTTACCCCGATCGAGAAATTCGCGGACAGTATCGCCGCAGCCCAGGGAACCTTGCTGGAGCATATGTGGGAACCGAAGGTCCTGGTGGAGGGGAATATCGCCACCCTCTGGGCCCCGTACAACTTCCATCGCGACGGCAAATTTACCCATTGCGGGATTGACGCCTTCAACCTGCTCAAAACCGCCGAGGGTTGGAAAATCGGCGCTCTCAGTTACACCGTTGTGCAACAGGGCTGTCCGACCCCGAAATAGCTTATGTCGCGAAAGTCTTGAC
Organism: uncultured Acidobacteriia bacterium; assembly: GCA_903893525.1. GTDB lineage: Bacteria > Acidobacteriota > Terriglobia > Bryobacterales > Bryobacteraceae > BOG-234. Next base: position 4,519 of record CAITMP010000961.1, read on the forward strand.
GAAGAACCACGCCGTCAGGATCCACGCATAAACCAGGATTGACTTCCTCGCCAGTTCCGCGTCCAATTTCTTCACCAGAAGCGCTCCCGCGTAGCCACCAAAGGTACTCGCGAGCAGCATCGGGATGCCGACTTTGAAATCCACCGCGCCCTTGGCCGTAAAAATGACCACGGCCAGCAGGTTGATCAAGCCGCCGCAAACCAGTCTGAGTCCGCTTGCCGCGTGGACGTCCAACTTGGTTGCCACCAGATAGAGCGCGATCATGAGAACGCCCATTCCAGCTCCGAAGTAGCCACCATAGATGGAGATCAGGAACTGGCCGACCAGCATCAAGGTTGCGAACTCGTGCCGCGAGGCCGTCGCCTTGTTTCGAATCCAGGGAGCAAGGGTGAAAACAGCCGTCGCCATCAGCAGGAGCCAGGGCACCAGGCTCGAAAACGTGGAATTCGGGGTTGCCAGGAGCAAAACGCTGCCGACCCCGGAGCCCAGAACGCTCAGAATCAGCATTTTCAACAGAAAAATCTTGGACCCGCCCAATGACCGGCCCGTGATTATGTCCCGGTAGACCCACGCCGACGCGAATGCGCCGGGGAGCAGCACCAGGGAGGCCGTCGCGTTTGCCTGGATCGGCAGCACCCCTGCCAGCAACAGCGCCGGGAAAACCAGAAATGTTCCGCCACCGGCGAGTGCGTTCGATGCGCCGCCCAGTGCAGCTGCGATCAACAGAATGACGTACGACGTCACTGCTGGTCCGCCGGTGGGTGGAATGGCACCGGTGCCTTGTCGGAAACATGGGCTTCCGGGATGTCCAAATTCACCACCACCGGATCTTGCCCGCTGCGGATCACCACCGCGGACACCGGCACATCCGGATTCGCGTTCATCTCTTGGTGCGGCACCCATGGCGGCACAAAGATGAAGTCACCGGGCCCGGCTTCCTCGGAAAACTCGAGATGGTCGCCCCAGCGCATGCGGGCCCGCCCGGAGATGATGTACAGCACGGTTTCGAGCTCGCCGTGGTGGTGCGCGGAGGTCTTGGCGTCCGGTTCCACAACAACGGTCCCGGCCCAGAGCTTGCTCGCCCCCACCTTGGCGTGCGTGATTGCCGCCGCCCGAGTCATGCCCGGCGTCTGCGGCGTATTCGTATCCAATTCACCCGCCCGCACAATGCGGACCCCATTTGTTTTCCAGTCCGGCGTCATTTGGCTGCGTACCTGCGGAAGAATGATTCCTTTTTCCATGCCGGTTTCTCCGGCGCGTCGGCGATGCGGACCAGAATTCGCTGCACCATGTCGATGAACTGGCCAGCGGCAATCTTGTCGATGGGCTGGTTCAGATCATCCCCAACTGCGTGGTACCGGTTGGACAGCCATTCCTTTTGGATCGTCTCCTCCTTCGAGCCCTTGTCGGCCCCGAATTTGAACGTGATCGCCGGAATGCCCTTCAGAATGAAGTTGTACTGGTCGCTACGGATGAAAATATTGCGCTGCGGCTCCGGGTCGGGTTGGACGCGAACACCCATCGATTTCGCCGTTGCCGTCACATCCTCGCCCAGTGAAGATTCCGCCAGCCCATAGACCGTCAATAGCTTCAGCGGATGCAGCGGCAGGAACATGTCGGTGTTGATGTTGGCCACAATCTGCTGCGAGGGTACGGTTGGCTTGGCGTTGAAGTACTTCGACCCCAGCAACCCCTTCTCCTCGCCCGTCACGGCCACCAGCAGGATCGACCGCTTCAGCTTCGGCGCGGTTTCCTTCAAATGCGCCGCCGTGTCGAGGAGGATTCCCACGCCGGACGCATTGTCCATCGCTCCATTGAAGACCGCGTCGCCCTTCACCGGCGGATTTGCCTTGCCGAGGTGGTCGATATGGGCCGAAAGCACGACATATTCGTTCTTCAGCACAGGATCGGTGCCCGGGTAGATCGCGGCGATGTTTTGCGAGATCACCTCGCCCCGCTTCAGCGTTGCCTTTGCGACAAGGCTCGACGGAATTTTGAAGCGCGGCAAGCTGCGCCCGCCTTCGGCGGCGTCAACAATCGATTCGAAGGTATGTCCGGTGCCCGCGAGCAGCGAGTCCGCCATCGCCGGATTCCAAGTGACGCCGATCTTCTGGCCAAACGGATCGGTCATGCCCGGGTCCGCCAGTTGCATCGTCATCTGCGTCCGATTCGCAGCGATCCGGGCCCATGGCACGTCCATATGGTGCGGGTTCTGCAGGACCACCGAGCCGACAATCCCCAAGCTTTGGAACAACTTGCCGCGCTCGGCCTGCGATTGGTAATGCGATGACAAGGCTGCAGGAACCGTGGTCGGAGCACCGCTCAGGTACACCGCGATCTTGCCCTTTACATCGAGTCCGGCGAAATCGTCGATGCTCGCCTCCGGAATCCGCAGGCCGTAGCCGACGAAAACCAGTTGAGCCTCCACCGAGGCTGCTGGCTCCACACGGGTGCCGATGATCGCCTCTTCGCCCAACGTGACTTTGGTACTCCGACCGTCGCGGACCAATGCCAGCGACGACGCACTCTCGTCCAATTCGAGGGTTTTGAACTTCACCGGCTGGATGTAGCCTTGTTCTCCGGCTGGCTTCAATCCGGCGCGCTCGAACTGGGCGGCCACGTAGTCGGCGGCCTTTTTGTGGCCCTCACTTCCCGTATTGCGGCCTTCGAGGCTGTCGGATGCCAGGAATTCCACATATGACCACCAGCGCGACCCGTCGTTCACCACGGCCGCCGCCATCACGGATGCCACAATCGCAAGCATCAGGCCCAGCTTCAACATTTTTCGGGTCATCGTTTTCTCCGCAATCAGTAATAATCGGCGCAACTCATATAGTAGCCGCAAAGGGGGCAGAACAGCTTGCACTTGCGGCTTTCCAGCTTCGTGGAGCAGACGGGGCAATGCAACATCACATCCTCCGCGGACGTCTCTTCAGTTTGTGTCGATTGTGGTTGCGGGTCAGGCACGGGAACACCGATCATTATAGGCAGATAGGCAACGGGACACACGAATGAAACATACAGCCGTCATTGGATCAGCCCTCATACTGTCGACGATTGCCTTTGGGCAGCGTCCGCAGCAGGAGCGGCTCGTCCGCTTTCCGCAGCGCGGGGCCCACTATGCGGTCGCCGCTGGCAGTGATTACGCCACCGGGGCCGGATCGCGCCTGCTCGAAAACGGTGGCAATGCGGTGGATGCGGGCGTCGCCAGCATATTCGCGGCCGCGACCACCGAATACTCCCACGTCGGCTGGGGCGGGGAAGCGCCCATCCTGATTCGCACCAAGGACGGCAAGGTCCACGCCATTGCTGGTGTGGGCACCATGCCCAAGCTTGCTACGTCCGAATTGTTCCGGACCCGGCCGTTGCAAGTTGGCGAAGTCCTCGAACCGCCGGAGAAGAGCGGGATGAAGAATTTCGTTCCCGTTGCGGGTCTGATGTGCGCGCTTGTGCCCGGACTTCCGGACGCCTCCCTGGTCGCCCTCCGCGAATACGGCACCAAGTCCTTCGCCGAAGTGATCCAGCCCGCTGTGGAACTCGCCGATGGCACCGCGATCGACGAGATGCGCTCCCAGTCCATTGAATCCAGCAAGGAATTTTTCACCCTCTGGCCGACCTCGCTCGCCCATTTCATGCCCAACGGACGCGCTCCGCAGCCCGGCGAAGTATTCCGCCAGGCGGATCTTGCGGCGACCCTTCGCGGCATGGTGGCTGCCGAGAAGAAGGCGCTTGCCGCCGGGGCCTCCCGGGTCGCCGCCATCGATGCCGTCCGCGACTACTTCTACCGGGGCGAGATCGCCAAGAAAATCGACGCCTTCAGCAAGGCCAACGGTGGCCTGATCCGCTACGAGGACATGGCGGCTTTCAAGCTGGAGCCCGAGGATGCCGTCTCCACCGAATTCCACGGCTTCCGTGTCTACAAGCCCGGCTTCTGGAGCCAGGGGCCGGCCATGATCCAGGCGCTCAACATCCTCAGCCTGGTCGATATGACCGGCATGCGCCACAATTCGGCGGACTACATCAACACCTTGGTGGAAGCGCTGAAGCTCGCCTACGCGGACCGGGATACCTACTACGGCGATCCCAAATTCAGCAAGCTCCCCACGGAGCGCCTGCTTTCGATGGAATATGCGGCGGAACGGCGTGCCTTGATGGGCCGGAACGCATCCCAGGAATTCCTCCCCGGCCACATTGAGGGGTACAAGGGACAGCACCCGTCCCTTGCCCAAATCGCCCGCACCAAGATCGACGATTTTCTGATGGCGCACGACACCACCTGCGTGGATGTCCTGGATCGCGACGGCATCATGTTCTCGGCAACCCCGTCCGGGGCATGGCTCCCGTCAGTCGTCGCCGGCGATACCGGTATCCCGCTCACCGAGCGCGCCCAGACCTTCCTGCTCGTTCCCGGCCATCCGAACGAACTCGCCGGCGGCAAGCGTCCGCGAGTGACGCTGAGCCCCACCTTGGTCACCAATAGCGACGGCGCCCCGTTCGCAGTCCTTTCCACGCCCGGCGGCGACAACCAGGAACAATCGCTGATCCAAATCCTGTTCAATGCCGCGCTCTTCCGCATGAACGCCGAGCAGGCCATCGAGGCACCCCGCTTCCAGACCCGCCATTTGGTCTCCAGCTTCGACAACCACGCCATGAACCCCGGCGACCTGCTGCTGGACGAGCGGATTGCCCCTGCGGTGATGGAGGAGTTGGCCAAGCGCGGCCACAAGATCGAGACCCGGTCCCGCTGGAACAGCGGCGCGGCCCCCGTCTTGATCAAAGTTACTCCGGGAGGTGTGTTCGAGGCTGGGGCCGATCCGTACGGGTTCCGTTCCATGCGGGCTTGGTAGCTGTAAAAAGATTGGCAGTCTCGCGGCAAATTGAGTATAATTTTCCCAGGTAAACTTCTGGGTTTCGTGCTCAAAGTTCGGCGCTTGTTTCTCTTCCTCCCGCCTCTTTCGGTGTGGATGTTATTGCTGTGCCTTGATATACAGCCCTCATGGGGGCAGGACAAGAGGGTGCGGATCGGTCTGGTAACAGGCGACACACAGCCCCGTGTGTCCGACATTTTCAGGCCATTTACTAATTATTTAGGTCGGCACCTTGAGCACTCCGAATTTGAAATGGTCGCCTTTGCCTCCATAGAGGATCTCTTGGCCGCCGCAGGGCAGGGGCGCATTGAATTCGCGTTCTGCAACGCGCCCGCCGCCGTCCAGCTGAATGCGCGGTTGGGAGCCAGACCGGTTGCCACGGTCCTGCAGCCCGCTCCCGGTGCAACAGGAGTTCCGGGATCAGCTTGGACCGCAGGTGCGGTCTTTGTCCGAAAATCCCGGACTGACATTCAGCATCTCGGGGATGTCCGCGGCAAGAGTGTAATCGCGCTTGCCCCGTTGGCGCTCGGCGGCTGGCTTGCGGCGCTTCGCGAGTGGCGCACCCTCGGTCTGAATCCGGCCAAGGACTTCAAAAAATTGGATTTTCTGTTCTCGTACCGGGGAATCGCGGACCGTGTCTGCAACGGCGGTGCGGATGTTGGCGTGTTGGCGAACTACGCGCTTGCATCGGTTGCCGATGTCTGCCCCGACGGTTTCCGCGTCCTACCGCCTCCCCCCGGAGTCGCTGCCGCCTCCGGATTTGCAGCCAGCACCCGCCAGTATCCCGAGACTGCCTTTGTGGCGCTGGCTTCCGTCGATCCGGGCTTGGCGTCCAGCCTGGTTGTGGCGCTCCTGACCCTGTCGGCCGATAGCGTCCCGTCCAAGGCGGCGAATGCGGCGGGTTTTACCGTCCCACAGAATTACGCTCCCGTTGAGCAGTTGATGCGGGACTTGAGCATTCCCCCATTCGAGACTCAAGGCACCCGCACTTTCCGTGAGGAGATGGCGCTCCACGTCCGCGAGATTTCATTCGGCCTCTTTGCGTTTGCCGCGATCCTGTTTGCCGCTTGGTATCGAACCCACGGGCTCTACCATGATCTCCGGGTCTCTGAATCCATTCGCCACCGGGTGTTCGATAGTTCCCCGATCGCGCAAGGCATTCTGGACCCCCAGTCGTGGACCCTGCTCGATTGCAATCCAGCCGCCGCCCAGCTTTACGGATGGCCTTCGCGCGAGTCACTGGAGGGCAAGAGCATAGTGGCCGTCTCGGCTGCTCTTCAGTACGACGGAAGCAGTCCCGCGGAACGGGCAGCCCGAATCTTCCGGGATTCCCAAGGTGTCCGCAGCATGGTACTGGCATGGCGCCACCAAAGGCCTGGCGGCGAGATCTGGCACGGCGAAATCCACCTGACAGCCTTCAGCAGCGGAGGCAGACTGCTTCTGCAGTACACACTGCGCGACGTCACCGCCGCCCGTGAATTGGAGCGTCGCGCCGAACTGCTTGCCCATGCGCTCCAAAGTTCACGGGACTGTATCTCCATCGGTGACGCCGATGACCGCATCATTTATGTCAACGAGGCTTTTCTTTCCACCTACGGTTACGCTGAGCACGAGTTGCTCGGCAAGACGGTTCAGTTGGTGGATTCCCCCCGCAATTCCCCGGAGCTGAGAGCAGCAATTCTACCCAGCACCATCCAAGGCGGCTGGACCGGTGAACTTTGGAACCGGACCAAATCCGGCAAGGATATCCGGATGGCATTGTCGACCGCTGCCGTCTACGATGAAAACAAGACGATCATCGGCACCATTGGATGCGCGCGCGACATCACCGAATACCGCGCCCTGCAGGAGCAATACTTCCAGTCCCAGAAGATGGAGGGGATCGGGCGTTTGGCCGGTGGAATCGCGCATGATTTCAATAACCTGCTGACCGTGATAAACGGCTTTTGCACGTTGAGTCTACAGAAGATGACCGGGGACGACCCTGCCCGGAACAACTTGATCGCGATCCACGAGGCGGGCACGCGCGCCGCCGACCTGACCAAGCAGCTTCTGGCTTTCAGTAAGAGGCAGCCCGCGTCCCTGCGCCCCCGCATCCTCAACGATGTGGTTGCGAGTGCCCAGTCCCTCCTTCACCGGATGGTTGGGGACGCGGTCACTTTGCATATCTTTCTGGCACCCGCGCCGGCCTCAGGCCACTGGTCGGTTTTGGCCGACGAGAGCCAGTTTCATCAAATTCTGATGAATCTCACGGTCAATGCCCGCCAAGCGATGCCCATGGGCGGCGTCCTCCGCATTGCGACGGACTATGTCGTGATTGCCGAAGGGCGCTCCTCCCTGCCGCCGGGCGAGTACGTTCTGCTTTCGGTTGCCGACACGGGCAGTGGTATCCCGGAGGAAATCCAGCCTTACATTTTCGAGCCCTTTTTCACCACCAAGGGCAGCGACGGAACCGGTCTGGGTCTCGCAACCGTCTACGCGATTGTCCGTCAGGGCGGCGGTTCTGTCTCCGTCGAAAGCCAACCGGGCACTGGCACCACGTTTCATATCCATCTGCCGCGAATTTCTTCCTCGTTACCGCCTGGAATCGGGTAGAATTCAGGTTTGAACGACTATCTTCTTTCCCTCATCCTCGGCATCATCGAGGGCCTCACAGAATTCCTGCCCGTTAGCTCAACAGCCCATCTCCGCATCGCCGAATCCCTGCTCGGCGTGAGCTTGGAAGACGGCTATTGGAAGATGTTTTCCATAGTGATCCAACTGGGGGCCGTCCTGTGTCTCCCGATCTACTTCGCGGGAAGAATCCAAGGCTTCCTGTCCACATTCCCGAAGGGTCGGCGTGGCGACAAGACCCTCCTGACGCACCCGATCTCCCTGACGCTGGTTGCATTTGTCTGCACAGCCGGTCCCGCTTTCCTGTTGAAGAAGGTGATCGGCAAGAACTTGGAAAATCTGGCACTGATGGGCGGCGCGCTGGTGGTCGGCGGTGTGGTCATGTGGCTGGTGGACGCCTCATTTGGCGGGCGGGCGCAATTACGCGGCGAGTCCGCAGCGGATGAATTGGAACGCATGTCGATGCCCCAGGCAATTTGGATCGGCTGCTGCCAAGTCCTGTCCGCCGTGGTGCCCGGCACGTCCCGGTCCATGATCACGATCGCGGCAGGCCAGACGTCGGGCTTGACGCGGGCCGCCGCACTCGAGTTTTCCTTCCTCCTTTCGCTCCCCACCATGGCTGCGGCCACCTGCTACGACCTGCTGAAATTCCTGAAGCCCTCCCACGGAGAGCCCGTTCCCCACATTGACTCGCATGGCTGGATCGTGCTCGCCATCGGTTTCGCGGTGTCGTTCTTCGTCGCATGGGCCGTGGTTGCGTGGTTCATGAACTGGGTCCGCACGCGTGGGTTTGTGCCGTTCGCCATTTACCGGATTGTGGCTGGCGCGGCGGTGATAGTCTGGGCTCTCGGCATGTTCCGCTAATCCGATGCCAACGGGAAACAGCATGGATCCCATCCGCCTTGCTGCCGCGATGGACTTGGCCGGTCTGGTTTATTGGGAAGGCGATTCCTCCGGCGACGTGATTCTCAACGACCGTTTTTACACCTTCCACGGCACCACTGCCGAGATGGAAGGCGGCTACCGGATGACCGCCGAACGGTACATCCTGGAGTTTGTCCATCCTGACGATCGGGCTGCGACCGCTGAGACCTTCGTTGTTGGTGTCACCTCGCCGGAGGCCAAGTATTCGGCCCAAATGGAAAAGCGCATCGTCCGGAAAGTGGATGGCGCTGTCCGCCATGTTCTGACCCGCTTCGAAGTCACCAAGGACTTGGGCACCGGCGCCATGGCCATCTTCGGCATCAGTTTGGATGTCACCGAACAGCGCCAAGCCCGTGCCGAATTGGAGCGCCGGACTGCGGATCTGAACGAGGCCCAACGAATCGCCGGTATCGGCAGTTGGGAAATGGACCGCTCCACCGGCGAGGTCACGTTCTCCGAACAACTTCTCCGGCTCTACGGCTGGTCCCCGGACGAACCCCCTCCCACGCTGGAGGATGTTTCGAAACTCTATTCGCCCGAGAGTTGGCGGCAGGTGCTGGCCGTGATGGCCTCAGCCATGGAGACGGGCTCGGTTGCTGCGATCGAGATGGAGCTTGTCCGCAGGGATGGTTTGCGCCGTTGGGTAGCAGGTCACGGCGAGCCGATACGCGACGTCTCCGGTGCCACCGTAAAGCTTCGGGGTACCATCCAGGACATCACCGAACGGTTGGAGCAGGAGCGCCGCAACCAAAGTCTTGCAGCTGCCATCGAGCAGGCGTATGACGAGGTTGTCCTCACGGACGCTACGGGAACGATCATCTACTGCAATCCCGCGTTCGAGAAGACTTCGGGATATTCGCTGGAGGAATCGGTTGGCCGCGACGCTAGGTTCCTGTTTGGGGAATCCGAAAATCAGAGCTACATGGAACAAGTCGGTGTTGCGCTCCGCGAAGGGCGCGCATGG
>CAITMP010000962.1 GCA_903893525.1 uncultured Acidobacteriia bacterium
ATTTCCGGGAGCATAAGCTTCCGGCCCCATTGAAGCTGAGCGAAGATCCAGTGGGTGTTGGATTCGTCTAGACATTTCCGGGAGCATAAGCTTCCGGCCCCATTGAAGCATCGTCCTCAATGTCGTCTTGGTCTTCGTTTCCCCAGAATTTCCGGGAGCATAAGCTTCCGGCCCCATTGAAGCGCGCGGTAGCGTTGCGCTGGCTCTGTTGCACACCTGATTTCCGGGAGCATAAGCTTCCGGCCCCATTGAAGCTCCCCGGAACAGATGGAACTGTTCTGGTCTTCAGTTATTTCCGGGAGCATAAGCTTCCGGCCCCATTGAAGCGACTAGCGGGGTGCGCAGCGCGCGAGGAGGGCAAACAAGTGATCGGTCCGCGCCTTGAAGGCGCGTGCGGAGGTCAGCGACCTCCGCGCAGGATACCATCCTGTCCCACAACGGAGAGGTTGGAAAGGGGATAATAGCATAGGTATCCAGGTGAAAAAGCCGCCAAAGCCGTCCACTCCCGTCGCAACCCCTGACTCCATCCGCCATTGGATGGCCGAGGGGAAATACAAGCAAGCGCTCGATGCAGCGAAGGAGCACCACAAAGCCCTTGGAACAGAGGGTTCCGAGAGCCTGTTGGTGGACGCCTATTGCGCCCGCATCGAAGCCCTTTCGCGCAACGGCATGGAGCAGGAAGCCGAAGCGCTGCGGAATTTGGTGCGGGAGCGCTTTCCCGACTTGGCGTCGCGATTGGGGGGGACCAACGGCGACGGGAATTCCACAGGGTCTCCGGCGACACTTTTGACGGCAGTGCTGACGGCAATGGCCGATCCGACCTGCACACCCGAAGTCCGCAAGGAGCTGGAACAACGGATTCGGGGCGAGATTTGGGACTTGGCGGCGCTCGCGGCGTCTCCCGTGCTTCCGGCGGAACATCCGCTGCGCGTGGCTGCGGCTGCATTGGACAAAGCGTTCACGGCGGTCACGAGCCGGAGTGTCACGGACGAGGAACTCGCGCTGCCGGAAGTCTCACACCGGAGCCCGCTGGCACCGTGGAAGCTGCTGATCCGGGCAATTGCGGATTTCCATCGCGGCGACGATGCGAAATGCCGGGAGTCGGCGGGGCTGATCCATCCGGAATCGGTGCCAGCGCGGCTTGCGCCGGCGTTGCTGCGGCTGGCGACTCCGAGTCAGAACGGGCCTGGTAAGAACGGGCCTGATGGCGAGTTGCCGGCAGCATCGACGCAGCTGCTTTCGGCCTTCGCGGGGAAAACCGGTCCTCTGAAGAAGGCACTGGGGAGCCTGCAGACGGCGTTTGACAACGAGGCGAGGCAGCCGGAACTGCGCAAGGCCATCGAACTGACGATCAAGGAAGGGCGGAAAGCCGCACCCGACCATCTGGAGGAGATCAAGCGCATCATCTATATAAGGGCGATGGTGGAGGGTTACGACGAGGAGCGTATCCTCGCGGCCTTGGACGGGCTGGCGAAGCTGGATACGGAGCTGTTCCGGCTGCTGGCGCGCGGATTCGAGGATGCCCGCGACCCGCATTTCTTCCCGGATGCCTGCATGGCGTGGGACTCGTTCCTGCACGGTGCGTTCCAGGACCGCTCGATTGAGCGGGACAGCGTGGAGGCGGCCACGGTCTACCTGCACATGGCGGAGCTGTTGACGCGGGTGGCACCGGAGGACTTGGCGGAAGTCCAGTCGGATGAGCGGGCGAACTGGGACGGTCCGGGAGAGGCGGACATTTACTATCTGGAGCCGGACAGGCTTTTCGGCATGGGATGCCAGATGGATCCGCATACGGAGGCGTTTGCCAAGTGGATGCAGTGGGCGGCACCGACGGGACGGCGAAAGAAGGGCAAGGCGGAAGCCCAGCGGGATGCGGTACGGGTTGCCACTGCGTGGCATGCGGCGCTGCCGGGGGACATCGAGCCCCTGCTGGTGCTGATGGACAAGGCCGACGAACGGAATGCGTTCAAGAAGGCGCTGGAATATCTGGAGCGGGCGGAGGCGATCGACCAGGTCAATCCCAAAGTGCGGTCGGCGCGGCTGCGGTTGTTGACGAGGGCGGTGGCGGGGCATTTGAAGCGCGGGAAGCCGGGGTTTGCGGCGGAGAAGCTGCAGTTGCTGGCGGAGGTTCCGGCGGCGGTGCAAGGCGACAGGGCATTGGTGTTGGCGGCCCTTGCGTGGCGGATCGCACGGGAAAACGGCGATTCCGGGGAGGCGGGCCGGAGGCTCAAGGAGATCGAGGCCGTTCTTGGCAAGGATGGCGTGCGGGTGCTGGCGAACACGGTTTGCAATTTGCTGGGGGAGGGGCCGGAGTTTGCCCCGGACCGGTCAAAGAAGGCGGCCAACCCGGAATTCCCGAAGATGCTGGGCACGGTTGCAACGATTGGGCGCGATTTCGGGATGCTGGACCTTTGGTTTACCGTGCCCGACCTCAAGGAGGCCACGGCCATGATTCCGAAGGTTGAGGCGTCGCTTTCAACCGAGGATTTGCTCGCACTCTCCAGGCTGGGTTTGGACTACAGCTACGAGGAGTTGACGTTCGCGGCGACCAAGGCAGGGTTGGGAAGAAGCGCCGAGGCCGATCCGCGCTTCCTTGTGGACCGGGCCGAGTGTCTTCCGGGCGGTCTGGACCGGGTGGAAGTTTGCGCAAATGCCGCAGCGGTTCTGGGGCGCGAGTACCAGGATGCGTCCGTGGTGGAGGACGCGATGGCCGTCTCCATGACGCCGCCGGGGAGCAGTCTGCGCAACATGACGCTGGAACAGGCACAGGGCGTTGCGCGCAAAGAGAAACAGGCCAGGGCATTCCCGAGCCGGGGCGAGCGGGGGCCCGACTATGGGGACCTTTTGGAACTTCCATGCGATTGTCCCGCCTGCCGGAGAAAGCGGGGCGAGAAGGTTTCCGCAGGGCAGGAATCCAGATGGATGGATGAGGCCGAAGAGGAAATGGATCCCTTCGGGGACGAGTTCGAGGACGAACTGCGCCAGGGCTTTTTTGAGCGCGCCCCGCCGGGACTGCCTCCCGACGTGGTCCAAGCGATGTACGAGGTTTTCGTGGGCGGAATGAAGTCGGGCCAGACGCCGACGGAAGTGATGGCGAGGTTGCAGGCAATGGTTGGGGACATGGACCCGGGGAAGCCCGGTACCGGGAAGAAGGGAAAACGCCGATGACGGAAATGGAAGCCCGACTCCTGCTCGGTGTGCCGGATGAGGCTGGCGAGGAGGCGATCCGGGCTGCATATCTGGCCAAGGTGGCCCAGTTTCCGCCGGACCGGGAGCCGGAGCAGTTTGAGAAGATCCGGGACGCCTATGCCGCGCTGCGGGACCGGCGGGCGCGGTCACGGAACATTCTGCGCGACGGCAATCCACTGCCCGGGCTGGAGACGCTGGTGGACGACCTGCCGGTGAAACGCGACTTTGTGGGGCCGAAGATTTGGCGCGAGGCGTTGAAATCCAAATGACGCGCGACGAAATTCTGCGCCGCTTCGAGGGGGTTGTGGACGCGGCGTTGGCGGACGAGGCCGCACCATCGGGAATTCCGGCGGAACTGCTGGGCGAAGGCGATGGGGACGAGTCACGGTGCGATTCCTACATGCTGTGGTCGGCGACGACGGCGCTGACGCAGGAGGTGCGGCTGCAAGGGCGCGCATTCCAGGATCTTGCGAGCGGGCTGGAGGCGCAGACCGCGAGGGTCGGGGCCGAGTTGAAGGCTGTTTACGCGGAACGAGAGAAGCTTCTGAAGGCGGAGGCGGAAAGGCGTGCGCGGAAGCAAATTTTGGGGCAACTGGTGGATCTTCGGGACCGTCTGGTGCGCGGGTTGGAGTCGGCCAAGCCCTGTATGGATGCCGCAGGGGTGCCGCCGCCGGAGCCGAGGTTGCTGGAGAGGCTGCTGGGGATTGGCCCTCAGGCTGCGAATCCGGCTCTGGACGCGGTGGCGGCGTTGATGCGGGGTTATGAACTGGGGTTGGAGCGGCTGGACCAGTCGCTGGAAGAATTCGGCGCACTGGAAATCCATTGTGCGGGACAGATGTTCGATCCCCGGCGGATGAACGCGATCGAAACCGAGGTTTCGGCTGGGGTTGCCGAGGGCACGGTGTTGGAAGTTTATCGGAGCGGCTACGAGTGGGAGGGCGAAGTCTTCCGCACGGCGCAGGTGAAAGTGGCAAAGGGCGGGAACGGATAATTCAATTTATGGCAGATCTAATTGTCGGTATCGACCTTGGAACCACCAACTCGGAGGTGGCGGGCTTTCTGGACGGTCGTGTGCAGGTGTTAGGGCCTGGCAATCAAATTCTTCCATCCTGTGTGGGCTTTTCGGCGGGTGGCGAACTATTGGTGGGCGAAAGCGCGCGCAACCAACTGGCATTGTATCCGGAGAGGACGATACGCAGCATCAAGCGCCGGATGGGCAGCTCCGAATCGGTGATGATCGCGGGAAAGTCGTTTTCGCCGACGGAAGTTTCTTCACTGATTTTGCGGGAACTGGCGGGTTGGGCGAAAAGCGCGTTGGGCGGGACGCCGAACAAGGCCGTGATCACGGTGCCTGCCTATTTTTCCGATGCGCAACGGGCAGCAACGCGCGAGGCGGGGGCGCTGGCAGGGTTGGAGGTGGTCCGGATTCTGAATGAGCCGACGGCGGCGAGCCTTGCGTATGGGTATGCGGGCGGCGGTCGGCATACGGCGCTGGTGTACGACCTGGGTGGCGGCACCTTTGACGTGTCAGTAGTTTCGGTGGAGGGCGAGATTACGGAGGTGCTGGCCAGCCACGGCAACAACAAGCTGGGGGGCGACGACTTCGACGATCTTCTGGCAGCGCACTTGTGCCGGGAATTCGAGCGGCAGCATGGAATCGACGTTCGGCAGGGGAATACGCCCGGCGCCAAGGCAAGGCTCTGGTGGGCGGCCGAGGAGGCCAAGAAGAAGCTCAGTTCGGAGGTCTATGTCCAGATCCGTGAGGAGTCCGTCACGACGCGCAACGGTCGACCGCTGCACTTGGAGATGGAGATTTCCCGGAAAGACTACGAGGATATGATCCGGGGCTTGGTGGAATCGACGCTGGACAGCGTTTCGAAGGCGCTCTCGGATTCAGGGCGCAAACCCAGCGACATGGACGCGGTGCTGCTGGTCGGTGGGTCTACGCGAACGCCGTTGGTTTTCGAAATGCTGCGGGAGCGGATTGGGATCGAACCGCGGCAGGATGTGCATCCCGATTTGTGCGTGGCGCTGGGTGCGGGTGTTCTGGCATCGCGGCTTTCCGGTCGGGATGCGGGACGGGTGCTGGTGGACGTTTCGCCGTACTCGTTCGGGATTTCGTTTCTGGGAGAGCGCGGCGGGGTGCCGTATCCCCACTGTTACAAGCCAATTATCCGGCGCAACACTCCCCTGCCCCTGACGCGGAGCGAGGAATATTCGACAAGCCATCCGTTCCAGACGGAGGTGGATCTTCAGGTGTACCAGGGCGAGGACGAGGACGCGCTGAAGAACGTCCCGGTGGGGAACTTCACCATCGAGGGCCTGACCGGCATGTCCGGCGCGAATGAAATGATTTGCCGCATGCGCTTGGATCTGGACGGGATTCTGGAAGTGACCGCCGTCGAGAAGCGTACCGGCAAATCGAAGCGGATCACAATCGACAATGCTTTGAAGGTCAAGAGCGACGAGGAGATCCGGGCGGCGCGCAAGCGGTTGGAGGAAATGTTCCAAGCCCGGGCCGAGGCGTTCGAGCATGAACACCATGATCATGACCACGAACAGGATCACGGCGAGGAAGATTGGGACCCCGAGGGTTGGGACCACGAGGCGTTGTCTGCGCTCGACCCTGCGCTGAGCGAGATGGAGGCCGCGTTCCGCGACCCGTTGCCTGGCGAGGAAGCGGCGGTGGGACTGGTGGAGCGTTCTCGAAAACTGTTGGAACGGATGCACGCGGAAGACCGCGAGGAGGCCGTGGAGCTGCATGAGCGCATCCACGAAGCCATCAAGATGGGCGACCTAATCGGCATGAACGTCGCCGCGCGTGGTCTGAAGGAATTGTTGTTCTTCATGGAGGGCCGGCCGAATTGACAGAGGCTGGCAAGTGTCCGGTATGCCGCGCCAAGTTCCGGGGGGCTGTGGAATGCTCGCGGTGCGGGGCGGATCTGCGACCGCTGATGCTGCTTGCGGTGGCTGCTTGGCGGTACCGGTCGCAAGCCCGGAGCGCACTGTGCCGGGGTGACATTGGACTCGCGTTTGACTTTGCGTCGGAGGCCGAGCGGACGCAATCGACCGATTCCGGCGCGAAACTGCTTGCGTTGTGCAGCTGGATCGACCGGGCGGCGGGATAAAGGGTATTTCTGCTACCCTGACATAATCCATGTCACGCGAAAACACGTCGAGTTTCAACCGGAGAACGCTGATGCAGGTAGTGTCGGTGCTTGCCGCAGCCGGGCCGTCCATGGCGGAACAGGCTCCAACGCCGCCGGTTCCCCCGCCTTCCCCACAGGGTCGCGGTCGCGGACGCGGACGGGGCGAACAGATTCCCCAGCGCGTGACCAAGGAACAAGTGGTGGCGGCGCTGGCCATCCTCGGCCTGACCTATACGGATGCTCAGCTCGATATGGCGCTGCCGGGTGTCAACCGGGCCTTGTTCACGTATGAGCAGCTCAGGAAGATTGATGTCCCGCTGGATACCGCTCCATCGATCTCTTTTTCGCCGATCCTGCCGGGGTTCCAGTTGCCGAAGGGTCCGGCCAGGTACAATCCTCCAAAGGCGGGTGCGATTTTCCGGTTCCGGCAGCCGGAGGAACTGGCGTTCCTGAGCGCGGTGGAACTGGGTGCGATGGTCAAAGCGAAACGGATCACGTCGGAAACGCTGACCAAGATGTACCTGGATCGGCTGAAGACGTATTCGCCGAAACTCAATTGCGTCATCACGTTGACCGAGGATTTG
>CAITMP010000963.1 GCA_903893525.1 uncultured Acidobacteriia bacterium
GAACGAGGCAGCTTCGCGAACTTGCGATTCCAAGCGGCCCTTCGTCCGCGTAGCGTCTACATTCATCGCGGCAAGCTGTTGGCGCGCTTGCGTCAGTTGGGTTTCGAGGGCATAAAAGACCTCTTGGGCCTTCTGCAGTTCGGCGTCGCGGTCGGCGGCTTGGACGGAAGCGTCGTTCAACTCCGATGTCGCTGCTTCAAGCTGTGAGGCCGCGCGCGTCGCTTCAGAGCTGAGAATGCTGAACCGGCCCGCCAGCAGGGTCCGCAGCTGGCTGTCCAGCTCCGCCTTCAGTTCCTGGAAGCGCTTGGACTTTGTTGCCTGCCGCTTCAGGGAATTGACTTGGCGGGTGACCTCTTCCAGGATGTCGAAGACACGGGAGAGGTTCTGCTTGGAACTTTCGAGCTTGGCTTCGGCCAGGCGGCGGCGGCTTTTGTACTTGGTGATACCGGCAGCCTCTTCGATGACTCCGCGCCTGTCCTGGGGTTTCGAGGACAGGATTTGGCCAATCCGCCCTTGCTCGATGATGGCGTAGCTTTCGGGTCCCAAGCCGGAACCCATGAAGATGTCCTGGATGTCCCGAAGGCGCGCTTGGCGGCCATCGATCAAATATTCGGATTCGCCGGATCGGAAGAGCCGCCGGGTGATGGTGATTTCACCGGGCTTGGCGTTCGGGTTGAGGGGGATTTCGTGGACTTTCGGAGCATCGACCGTGGCGGACACTTTCGGGTCCACGGCGGTTCCGTCGGCGTTCAAGGCGGCTGCAGTTGGATCTGAAGGGAGTTCCGACCCCTCGGCTGGAGCTTGGGCAGCAGCGAGGAGCGGCGCTTGTTGGGCTATCGGATCGACCAGTACCATGGTGACCGACGCCATGCCGACGGGCTTCCGGGCCTTGGTGCCCGCGAAGATCACATCCTCCATGCGCGCGCCACGCAGACTGCGCGCAGACTGCTCGCCCAGCACCCAACTAATGGCATCGCTCAGGTTGGACTTGCCGCAACCGTTCGGTCCCACAACGGCGGCGATTCCGCCTCCGTTGAACTTCAATTCCGTCTTGTCACAGAACGATTTGAAACCTTGGAGCTCTACCTTCTTCAACTTCAGCACAGCGAAAACCGCCTTGATTTTGCCCGGGGGAGGCTTCACCATAATAGCGGAGATGGGCTCGGATGTAAAGAACCACCACTGGATGATGTGGCCCCGTGGGTATCGACGCTACCTATTGTGGCGGCGCAGCACGCAAAGGACTGCCACGGAAGATCCGATGAGAAACCATGTGGATGGCTCCGGCGCTGTGCCGCCCCCGCCCACGAGTGAAACCTCGTCGAGCAGCATGTCGCCCAAGTCGTCGCGGGCAATGAACCCGATGCGTGTGGTGGTTCCCGAGGCCACCGCAGTGGTGGAAAAAAACGCGAAGGGCGCGGAACCACCCGGAAAAAAGGCAGGAGCGTTGGAAAGATCGGCGACCTTGCCTCCGTCAAAAAAGGCCTTGATCTCATTTGTAGAACTTGCAAATGACCGGTAGTGAAAACTGAAGGTATAGGTGGCACCTGCGACCGTCGCGACGTCCTGATACAGGAAGTTGGTTTGGGCAGCCAGATTCTCATCAACACAGGAGCCGCCAATGCAGCCTGTGTAGGCGAAGTCATTTCCGAAGCTGCCCAAAGTCGATGCGTCGACGGAGTTGATGCCCCAACCTCCGGGGACCCAGGGGGTGAAGGTGCCGGTCTCGAAACCGGGATTCACGACCAGATTCGCAGCGCGCAGATCCACACATGAAACCGAATAAATCATCGAAACACATGCAAATACAGCAGCATTCTTCATAAGTTGTCCAATCATTACGTCTTGACCTTTCATATCAACACTACTGCATTATACATGCGCAAGTCAACATTTATTTTGCGGTATTACCGAACAGTCAAGCGATGCCCGAGCCTCCCCCCATGGCCCGGCGTCGAACACTGCCGCGTGGCCAATTCTACCGTCGCCGCTCAAGGCGGCCGCCGCTGGATCTGAAGGATCTCGAAGCCCTCGGCTGGAGCTTGGGCAGCAGGGGGGAGTGGGGCTTGTTGCGCGATGGTTGGGGCCCCCTCGAATCGGCAAGTCCCCGGCCCTCCCCCCATGGCGCTTGGCGCAGCATTGTGATAAATTATCGTTCGCCTTGGGGAGGCCCTAAAGAATGTACAAAGTCCTATTGGCAGCATGTCTTGCCACTGTCGCCGCGCACGCGCAGATCGGCACATCCACCATCACCGGTCGCGTCACCGACGGGTCCAGTGCCGTCGTTGTCGGCGTGAAAGTCAGCGTCGTGCAGAAAACGACCAACTTCACTTATTCCGCCACCACGAATTCGGACGGCATTTACCGCGTTCCGTCGCTGGCACCCGGCGGTTACGTGGTTACGTTTGAATCCGCCGGTTTCAAAAAGTCCGTACATGACGATATCGACCTACAGACCGGCAACACCCTCGCCGTAGATGCGATCATGCAGATCGGCCAAATTACGGATTCGGTTGAAGTAACATCTACAGCACAGCTTCTACAGACCGAGACTTCGTCCACCGGGACGGTCATGACCGGGAAGACACTGTACGATCTGCCGCTCTACCAGCGCTACGTCAATGCCACGTTGAACTTGGTTCCCGGAATGTCCAGCGGTGGTTTTGCCTATGGCGGCGATCTGGGTTCCTACCATTTGGCGGGCCAGCGCAACGGTGCCATCGGAATCTTCGAGGACGGCGTGAACGGCAACGACCAGCAGGGCGGCACGGGCACCATCAAGCCGCTCCAGAACTCCGTAGCCGAAGTGAACGTGCTCACGACGGTTCCCCCTGCGGAATATGGACACTCGGCCGGCGGCGTCATCAGCGTGGTTAAGAAGAGCGGTTCAAACGAGCTCCACGCCATGGCGTCCTGGTTCGGGCGAACCCGCAGCATGCAGCACAGGCGGTACTTCGACGCCAAGAAGACATCCGACGTCTATCCAGGACGGCCAAACGGACTGCCGGTTTTCTTCATGCAGCCCGACGCCAACGTTAGCGGTCCCGTTTCCATCCCGAAAATCTATGACGGTCGCAACAAGACGTTCTTCTTCTTCGGCTACCAGCGTCTCCATGAAAAAAAGTACGCCCAGGTTTTCACTACCGCTCCGACTGCGGAAATGCTCGGCGGCGACTTCAACTTCCCCGGCGTAACCGCCAACGCGATCTTCGATCCCGCCAGCACCCGCAACACGGCTGGCGTCTGGGCGCGCGACCCGTTCGTCGGGAACAAAATCCCCGTCAGCAGGTTCGACCCGGTGGCAGCGAAGGTTCTGTCCTATTCACCCTGGGTCTCGCCGAACATCCAATCGTTCAATTCCTCCGGTCCCACCAACAACGTCTTGGCGGACGAGTTCGCGCGCACCTTCTTCAACGACTACAACCTGAGGATGGACCACCAGTTCTCGCAGTCGTTCAAGATCTACGGCAGCTTCACGGAAAATGACCAGAGCGGCTACGGTCGCCCAGTTCTTTTCAAGGGTGACGGCGTCCCGTTCGATTCGGGAACCGGCAACTACAGCCCGTTCACGCAGAACAATTCGTCGGTCGGCTATACGTGGACTGCGAATTCCAGGATCGTGAACGATTCGCGCATCGGCTACTTCCGCCGCCGCAATGACACTTCGGTCCCGTCATTCGGCGGCGGCTGGCCGGCCAAACTCGGCATCCCGAACATGGACAACGCCCTTATGCCGTCGTTCGGCGTCTTCGGCATCAACGGCGCCACCCCGGGCAAAACGGTCAACGAGACGTTTTCGGTCCGGAACGACACTACTTGGGTCAAGGGTTCGCACGCCTTCAAGTTCGGCTATGAAATGCTGTATTTCAAGCTCAATTCGGCCAACTTCGCCCGCTTTGCCAGTTTCGCTTTTGACGGCGTCACCTCGGGCCTGGCCGCGAACGGTACGAGCCTTTCCAACACGGGTATCACCTTCGCCGGTTTCCTTACCGGCTACGTCCGCCAAGCGACATTCAACTCGGAACTGACCAGTTGGTTGCCGCGCAGCAACATCCATAGCTTCTACCTGCAGGATGACTGGAAGATCACACCGACGCTGACCGCCAACATCGGGGTACGGTATTCCAATGAGAGCCCGTTCCACACAAAGTATGGCTCTATGAGCAGCTTCGATCCCAACGGCAAGGACGACCTGACCGGCGGCCGCGGTGCCATCATCCACCCGACTTCCATTCAGAACCGGGACAACAACAACTTCAACCCTCGTATCGGACTTTCGTGGCATGCCATGCCCAAGTTGGTTGTGCGTGGCGGTTTCGGCATGAATACGGTGGACATCAAGTTCCCGCAGGGCCGTGGCCAGTTCGACGAATATACCGCCATTGCCAACCAGCAGGCCAATCCGGGCGATCCGACTCCGATCTACCGCATCAGCCGGGGACCGGACACGGTGAAGTTCGTGACGCGGTCCAACGGTACTTCGCCCTTCGTAGGCACCAACTACGGCTCGCGCGGCGTGGAGTGGTGGGACAACAAGATCCACAACCCCTACGTCCTGAACTTCAACCTCAGTACGCAGTATGAGTTCCGCAAGAATTACCTACTGGAAGTCAGCTACCAAGGTTCGTCGGGAGTCGGATTGCTGGAACGGTGGCAGTACAACACGTTCCCGATCGACTACTTCGCCGGGAACCCAACACAACAGAACGCCGTGTTCGCCGCAGCCCAGAACTACCGGCCTTTCCCGTCGTTCGGCGACATCCGGATACGGTCCAACTTTGGCCACAGCACGTTCCATTCCGGCACGGTCAAAGTGGAAAAACGGATGTCCGACGGCCTGTATTTCAGCGGCTTCTACACGCTGGCCAAGGCCATCGACTCGCAGGACAACGACAACGACGGCACAGGTCTCGCTCCCATCCAGAACCGTGGCCTGGAAAAGGGCCGCGCGTCCTTCGACCGGAAGCACCGGTTCGTAGGCACGCTCAACTACGCGCTGCCTTTCGGCGCAGGAAAGAAATGGGCCAATGCCGGTATTTCGAAGTGGCTCCTCGGCGGCTTCGAGCTTTCCTGGATCCAAACCCAGGAGAGTGGCAACCCGCTGACGTTCTCCTATGGCGGCAGCCCCTACAACTACTACCCCGGTTTCGCGGGCAACCAGCGTCCCGACATCATCGGGCCAATCTCGATCCGCGACAACTGGTACGACCTTGGCGGGAATCGATTCACCACCGCCACCATCAACTCGGTTTTCTCGGGTGACAACAACGGACTCGCCAACTTCTCCTACCCCGGTGGCTGCCCCGCAGTGATTCCAGCCGGTTTCGACCGTACCAAGTGCGATTTCAAGGTCGGCACATCGGGTCGCAACATTATTGACGGGCTTCCGCTGCGTTGGACCCAGGTCTCGGCACAGAAGAACTTCGTCATCAAGGAGAAATACCGCGCCCAACTCCGCTGGGACATGCAAAACGTTTTCAAGCGGTATAACTTCAACCCACCGACGACAAATGTGGATCTCAGGACCGCCAACATTGCCCAGTTCGGCAAGGTGTCCAGCGATCCCACCACGGCTTCACTGGGTGGCCAACCGCTCATGAACCTGACGTTGATGGTCCAATTCTAGGCCGCGAGGGAACAAATCGGAGCAAGAACGGGGTGGTAGCCGCGAAAGCAGCTACCACCCTGTCCTTGTTGAGGTCAGAGTCCGGTGCCCCGCAGTCGTCGCGCGACTACGCCAAATCGTCTAAGCCGGTAACCGGTGGCAGCGAGAATTCATCCCGAAGTTCCCCGACCATACGCGCCACTTCGGGGTCGGTGCGCAGCCACTGCTCCACACCTTTGAATCGTCTTCATCCCATATAGGGGTGGCCAAGCGGAAAGTTACCGCGCACAGCAAATTCCTTCAGTTCTTGTTTGGGATCAACGCGGTGGGCACTTCAACACTTCATCATTTGGAACTGCGTTGATCCGTGCAGCGCGACCCTTCCACCAAGCAAGGAAGAGTAGGCCACCAATCACCAGCATCGGCGGAATCAGAAGGATGACGATTCCAGTATTGAGGACCTTTGCACGTTCACTCTGCTGTGCCGCGGCGGTGCGGAAACACATTACGCATTGTGCAACCAGGGTCGTTACCGTCATATTCCCCGAAGGTCCGCGTTTGGGAAATAGACCGTAACCACGATGACGATCCACCAGAGGTTGAGGAAATGCGAGTAAAGGGCCGGAGCGAGCAAGTCCCGCTTTTCGACCCGGGCAGCGGCGATCCCGAGCCAAACCATGCAGCAGGTCGCGGCCAGATAGTGGAAACCGGTCAGGGCCAGGAAGACGGATCCGAACTGGGTTGTCGGTCCCAACTGCTCGACGTACACCAAGTGGACCCACTCCACCACTTCAAGAAACAAAAACAGGAACCAACTGGTGACTGCGATGGCCATCCAGCGGCGGGCTGGTTCCAGATCCTCATTCGTGCGGACAGCCGCTCGGACCGCAACTTCGGCAACCACGACGGTTACGCTTCCGCACAGGCCGAACATTGAAAGCGCGACAGCCATCAGCATCGAGGGGAAATGGAAGGGTGTGGGCCAATCGTAGGAGTTCCAGCGTGTGTACTGGAGTACGCCCAGCAAGGCACCGAAGATCGCCAGAGTCGCCACCGACACTAAGCCGGTAATCCGGCGCTGGCGGGTCGCAAAATACGGGGCAACATGCGGCAAGACGTATTGAGTGTAGATCTTCATGCCCAGAAGGCGAACAACGCCATGATGAAAAGCCAGAGGATGTCCAGGAAATGCCAGAAGATGGCCGACACCACGACCCAAGTCCGACCGCTGGTCCCCAGTTCATACCGCAGGGCCCGGTATTCCACATACCAAACGGCGGCAAGTGCTCCAACAACATGGGCTGCATGGGTCCAAGTCAGAACATAGAAAAATGCCGTACCCAAGTTCCGGGCCATGGCGAATCCACGTTGGTCGATTTGGGTCCAAGCGATGATTTGCCCAACCAGAAACAACGTCCCCAAGGCAACACCCACAGTCCAAAGCTTGTTAAACGCCTCCCGACGACCCTGTTTGAGCCGTCGCCGGGCTATGTCAATAACAACGCTCGAACCGAGAAGGAGGGCAGTATTCCACCAAAGGATTCCGGGCAGGGGCAACCGGTTCCAATCTGAATCGTTGAGGCCACGACGTACCACCATGGCACTCACCAAGGCGGCGAACGTCATCAGGCTGGCACAGATGAGGACAAAAATTCCGGTGATCGAGGCCGCACGCGTTCCAGTAGGAATGCCATCGCCATCGCCGTTCCGATCACCGCCAAGGGGGAGTTCCGGATCGATCGGGGGAGGGCCGCCGGTTGTGGATTTCGCCAAAGTCGCCAAGTTCCAGTATCGCGCTGGCAAACCTATGCGTTGAATTGCCGGAGGTGGTGGTCTGCGTGGAGGTAGCCCCAACGCTGCCACTCGGATGGCTTCATCACGCCGAACATCGGGTGGCGTCGGTCGGTAAGATCAGCCGCAAGAAAGCGCTCGATGGATTCCAAGAGGCGTGCCCGGTCCAATTCAAAAGCGGCGGGAGGCGTGCCACCAACCCCCTGTTCCACCTCGGGACGGGTGGCAATCCCTTTAGGCCAAGGTGCGGGAGCGTTCAGTGCAAACCACTTCATGACGTTGCGACTGAAGAGATTGCTGACATCGTCAGCCGTCTTGCGGCCCACAGCCAGATCGAACGAGTCGGCCAAGTGACATACCATGCCGTTGCACGACATTTTCCCCCAAGAACGGGGGGTGTCGGGCCCGAGAGACGCCACCCGGCGTCGAATTTCCATTGCCGTGTCGGGCTGCGAAAGGTTCTTCATAAATCCAACTCGGCGCGGGTGAATGGCAGTCCTACCCGCGCACGGGAATGTTGGAGTGAATCGCTAGGCTTGCGTCGGAGGCTCCGGGGTCTCGACCTTGACAACAGCAGGCTTTTGAGCAGAAACTTTTGGTTCCGTACTCTTGACCTCCGCAGGCTTGGCATCATGCGGCTTTTCGGCTTTCGTCTCCGCCTTCACGAAACTCTTCACCGGGCTGATCAGGATGTGGGCGTTACGGCCCTCCATCCGGGGCATGCCATCCACAACGCCGTAGGCCGTCAGGTCCCCGGCGAAACGATTCAAGAGCTTCCGTCCCAGATCCGTATGGGCGATTTCGCGGCCTCGGAACTGAACGACTGCCTTCACGCGGTTCCCCTCGGTTAGGAAGCGGATAGCGTGATTCTTCTTGAAGTCGTAATCATGGTCGTCGGTGTTGGGACGGAACTTCAGTTCCTTGACTTGGACGACGTGTTGCTTTTTCTTGGCTTCGTGGGCTTTTTTCTTGAGCTCGTACTGGTAATGGCCGTAGTCGATGGCCTTGGCGACCGGTGGAACTGCGGTCGGGGACACGACGACTAGATCGAGGCCAAGCTCCTGCGCCTTTCGGAGCGCCAAGGAGGTGGCCATGACTTCGGCTGTACCATCCGGGAAAACCGCCCGGACTTCGCGGAATCGAATCGATTCGTTGACGTTCTCTCTGCGACTTGGTTTGCGTGGCGGGAAGTTTCGGCCTGGAATCATGCGTTAGCTGTCATACGGCGGTTCTTGCGTTGAGTATACTGAACCCCAATATAACATCGATTGTAACGCAACACACGCGATGCAATCCAAAACAGGGGTCGGGGCGAAAATAGATCCATGCCGATTCAAAACTTGGAACCGTGGCTGCGCGGCCCAAAACATCTGCCAAATCCAGTGGCGGCACACATGAAGCGGGCTGCCGACCATATCCGGGAGGACTCAGCGAAAGCCCTGGCACCGCTTTCGTCGGCGGAAATTTGGGCAACGCCGCATGGAATGGCGTCCGCGGGTTTCCATGCCAAGCACCTGGCCGGGAGCACACGGCGGCTGACCGCGTACCTGGCCGGGAGGCAACTGGACGAGGCCGAACTTGCGGAATCGCGGGTCGAATCGGAGGGCACCGAATCGGCGGCGGATTTGGCCCAAGCCATCCACGCAGCGTTGGATGGCTACGAGGAACTCGTGCTGGCACTTCCCGAAGCCCACTTTGGCGAAATCCGGGAGATCGGCCGCAAACGCATTCCGGTAACGGCGATTTCGCTTGCGATCCACATCGCCGAACACGGACAAAGGCATGTTGGACAGTTGATCTCAGCGGCCAAACTCGCCAAGGTCCCGAATGCCGGCTAGAACTTTGCTCCCCGTTGACCAGGCTGTGCAAATGCTCCGGGACATGGCATCTCTCCAGAAATCGGATACTGACATCCGAAAGGACCTTGCGCGCTTCGGAATTCATGCGGACAGGCCCGTCATCGGCCTCCGGGTGCCGCAGATCCGCCTCGTGGCAAGAAGGATTGGCCGGAACCAGGCACTCGCCGAGGAGCTTTGGGAAACCGGTCTGCAGGAGGCCCGATTCCTGGCCTCGATGATTGCCGATCCCATTTTGATCGCGCCGGGAACGATGGACCGTTGGGCCGGAGACTTCGACAACTGGGCGGTTTGCGACGCATGCGCCTATA
Source organism: uncultured Acidobacteriia bacterium (assembly GCA_903893525.1). Classification (GTDB taxonomy): domain Bacteria; phylum Acidobacteriota; class Terriglobia; order Bryobacterales; family Bryobacteraceae; genus BOG-234. The sequence goes on from CAITMP010000963.1 coordinate 9,564, forward strand.
GCCTCTTTGATCAATCGCCCCACGCTGGCGGGAAGATCCGGCAATGGGCGGAGGATGAACGCGAATTTGTGCGGAGGGCGGCGTTCGCCATGGTGGCGGCTACCGCGATCCACGACAAGCGAGCCCGCGACCAAGCGTTCCTGGATCTGCTGCCCTTGATCGAGAGCCATTCAGGTGACAACCGGAACTTCGTAAAAAAAGCCGTCAATTGGGCCCTACGCAATATTGGAAAGCGGAATGCCGCGCTGCTGGCGGCGGCGGTGGATTCGGCCCGGCGTATTCACGAAAAAAACCTGCCAGCAGCCCGCTGGATCGCCTCCGATGCCCTAAGGGAATTCAAGAAAACTGCCGATAGGTGGAAGCAGGCGCGACTTGGCACAAGAAATTAACATCTCGGCGACACCTCGGCCAGCCCAAACTGCTAAATATAGAGGTGGATCTCTAATGCGGAATGGACTGACTCATGGACTGTTGCAACGCTTGGCCGCGTTGCTCCTGGCGATTTTTCCACCGGGCGTCGGCAGTATGGCTATCGCCCAGCAGGGTGCTGCTGCGCCTGAAAACAAGTACGTGGGCGGACAAGTGTGCCGGACCTGCCATCCGGATGTATGGCTGAATTTCAACAGGAATCCCCATTTCAAGTCGGTTGCCATGGGCAATCAGGCACCGGAAAAAACGGGCTGCGAGGGCTGCCACGGAGCGGGCGGCAACCATGTGGCGGCCAAGGGCGGCAAGGCGACGATCAAAGCCTTTTCCGTAATGACACCAGGGCAGGCGCTCGATACGTGCCTGACGTGCCACTCGAAGGATATTTCCCGCGCGAACATCCGCAAATCCGCACACACCGAGGCGGACGTGGCCTGCAACAATTGCCATTCGGTCCACAAACCGGCGACTCCGAAGTTCCTGCTGGCAAAGCAACAGACGCAACTTTGCTACACCTGCCACGCCGATGTCCGGGCGCAGTTTGAAATGCCGTCCAAGCACAGGGTCAACGAGGGCGCAGTGCAGTGCTCCGATTGCCACAATCCGCATGGCGCATTCGCGGAGACTTGGCGGACCGGGACGGGCACGGCAATGCTGACCAATGCCAGGGAGAATGAGCAGCCCTGCCTGAAGTGCCA
>CAITMP010000964.1 GCA_903893525.1 uncultured Acidobacteriia bacterium
AAAGTCCAGAAGGCCCAGTGCGCGGTCAGCTACGGCAATTCCAGCCAGCCGGGCTCGCCGCACCTGACCGACCAACTACAACTGATGACGGCAAAGAAGCTGCACCCGGTCTGGCGCGATCGCAAGGAAATCGAGGGGCACTTGGAGAAGCGCGAGAAGTTCTAGAATAGCACTTGTACCCGGTGGGGTTCTCAAAACCAGCAATCCCTATGGCAGGATTGAGTGGTTGTGGGGCTGGCAATCCGTATACACCTTGGATGGGTGGCTAAATTTTCCGTAGAATTTGCACCCCGGCGCTTGCCAAGCGACACCGCGCCGGGGTATATTGGGATTTCGATGACCACCGCCCCGGCCACATTTTTCGGCTACCGATTCTGGCGCTCCGCTCCATAGTGGTGTTGGTCTGAACCTGTTTGCAGTTCAGTTTTGAGCCAACCCACTCCCTAGGAGTGGGTTTTTTATTTTGGAGAGAAGGTTTTAAGAAATGATCATTTCGATGCGTCCGCATGCCCCGAAGCATGAGGTCGAACATGTCTGCGAACGAATTCACGAGTTCGGCTTTCGGGTCCACTCGATTGTCGGCGAGGAACGGGTTGTGATCGGGGTTGTGGGAACAGGGGGGGATGTGACCAGTTGTCTGGAATCGCTGGAAGCGACGCCGGGTGTCGAGCGTGCCGTGCGGATTAGCGCACCGTACAAGTTTGTCAGCAAGGAGTTCCGCAAGGAACGCACCGTGATCCAAGTCGGCAAGGCTGCAATCGGTGGCAACGAATTTGTCACGATGGCCGGACCGTGCTCGGTTGAGAACGAAAAGCAGATCATGGAGACCGCGTACGCGGTTGCCGAGGGCGGGGCCAAGATCCTGCGCGGTGGAGCGTTCAAGCCCCGCACGTCGCCTTATGATTTCCAAGGGATGGAAGGCGAGGGGTTGAAGTTGCTCGCCAAGGCCCGCGAGGCCACCGGTTTGGCAATCGTGACGGAAGTCATGAGCGACCGTGATGTGGAACTGGTTGCCGAATATGCCGACATCATGCAGGTCGGCGCGCGCAACATGCAGAATTTCGCCATGCTGAAGGTGCTGGGCAAGTGCGGTCGTCCGGTAATGCTGAAGCGCGGACTCAGCGCGACCATCAAGGAATTGCTGATGTCGGCCGAGTACATTGTTGCGCACGGCAATCCGAACGTCATGTTGTGCGAACGCGGCATCCGGACCTTCGAAACCGCCACTCGCAACACTTGCGATATTTCGGCCGTGCCGGTGCTCAACGAACTCACCCACCTGCCCGTCATCATCGACCCCAGCCACGCTGTTGGCAAGCGCAGCTTGGTTCCGGCCATCTGCAAGGCGGCGGTTGCGGTTGGAGCCGACGGCATGATCGTGGAAGTCCACCCCTGCCCCGAAAAGGCTGTCAGCGACGGCGCGCAATCGCTCACCATCGAAGGTTTCCAGACGATGATGAAGCAGTTGCAGGGCTACTTGGCCCTGTGGTCCGCCGAACGTACTGCTTAGACTTACCCCAATGAACCGTTCGCGCCGTATCGCCGGAACCGCAGTATTGGGTTTGTTTTGCGTGGCGGCGGCGTGGGCTGTGTGGCAGTGGAGGGAGTCGGTCGCGTTCTTCGAAACGGCGTCCCTGTTGGGACGATTTCCTGTGGAGGACGCGACCGTCGCCCGGATTGATTTTGCTTTGCTGCGCGGCTTGGGCTTTTTGGCGGAATCCAAGGTGCCGTTGGAGCCTGAGTACCGCGAATTTCTGGACGGTACCGGATTCAACTACCGGAAGGATTTGGACCTGCTGGTGGCAAGCGTGTCGGCAAGCGGCACGTTTTTCATCGCCAAGGGCCGGTTCGACTGGGACAAGTTGCAATCTTATGCCGTCCGCCACGGCGGATCCTGCTTCGAGCACTTGTGCAGGGCCCAGGGGTCCAGGCCGGAACGGAAAATTTCCTTCCTGCAGCTTCGCCGCGACGCAATTGCGTTGGCGGTGAGCTCCGACGACTTGGCCGCGACACGGTTGAGCCAATCTGGCCCGCGCGTGACGGCGTCGGTTCCGGAAGGTCCGGCATGGCTGTCCCTGCCCGGCACGTGGCTGCGACAGGGAGGGGTTGTGCCTCCGGGGCTGAAACTATCGCTGTCGGGTTTGGTGAATGCCGATCGTCTCGTAGTCCGCGTTTTGTCCGCCGGAGGGTCCGGCATGCAGGTGCAGTTGGATGCCACCTGCCGCAACGACCAGGACGCAAGCGTCTTGGCCAGCCAGCTGCGGGTGGCCGCGTCGAGCTTGGCTTCATCGGATGAAGAGTTGGCCAAAACACTGGCGACCGGTAAATTCGAGTCCAGTGGTGTGACGGTCAAGGGATTGTGGCCGTTGGGTCCGGACGTGATCCAAAAATTGACCGCCGGAATCTAGGGCTGCCACCGGTGCATGGCCATGTTGACGCGCCGTCCCCGGAATTGAACGCCTTCCATCTGTAGCAGCATCCTCTGCTCCGAACCCTTGTCGTAAGTCAACTTGATTTCGCCCCCCGCCCCCAGGACTCGTTGCCATGGCAATCCAGCCCCGCCATCAGCCAGGAGTCGGGCAACGGCCCTGTGCGCCTTTGGGAATCCCGCGAAAGCGGCGACTTCACCATAAGTGGATACACGCCCTTTTGGAATCCCAAGGATGACCCGGCGGACGGCGGTTGCGAAATCGCCACTCACAGCTTCAGGAGCTTCACCGCATTTTCACGGAGCATCTTGCGCGTGGCGGCTGCGTTCGGGCTCAGCCGCTTCACTGTTGCCAGCTGCTGGCTTCCACTGCATTTGTCGCCTTGGCCGTCTTTGTCGCTGCAATCGCTGCCGTAGATCAGGCGATCCTGGTGGCGGTCGAGGAATCCCCGTGCGTGTTCCTCGTCGCGCAGCAGGGCGCTGAGCCCCGATCCGGCCGAGAGGTCGCCCCACATGTTGGGATAGTCCGAAAGCAGGCGGTCGGTGATGCCGCCCGGCGTGACTGGCCCCTTTGGATACAGCACATCCTGCTTGCAGTTCTTGTCGATATTGGCCCAGAACGTCTGCGCATGGCCGATGAAATTCACCGTCGGGTAGGCCTTCAGCAGGTTGTGGAAGCGCTCGATCGCAAGGTTGTAGGTGTCGTGCTGGAAATGCATCAACACTGGAACGTGGTGGTGTTTCGCGATGTCGGCGATCAGCCGCATCGGTTTCGAATCGCTGTCGACATGGAATTTCTGTTCGCCGATGCCCTTGGCCCCCAGCTTCAGATACTTTTCGATGACCTTCTTCGTCTCCGGGATGTCCGGCAGCTCATTGGCGAAGAACACGAACTGCTTGGGGTATTGACGTGCCAGCGCGACGCAGGAGTCATTGCCGAAGGCGTCCGCTGCGAGGCCGAACTTCGAGCCGGCGGGCAGCAGGACCGATAGGGAAATGCCCATCGTCTTCTGGTGGGCGATCATCTGTTCATCGGTCCGACCGCTGTAGTGGGTGTGCTGGTGGAGGTCGACTACTGGAACGTCCGGGACATTTCCGCCGGTCTGGGCGAGGGCAGGGGCCGCAGCGGCCAATTCGAGAAATCCACGTCGGGAAAGCATTTACGTACCACTATAGGGCACAGACCTAAACCGAAATCTGGTTCGACGTGACGACCGCACCGCCCGGCAGTTCGCACGTCACTGAAACCTGGTATCGTGCTTTCCGGTGGGCGGCGGCGCGCAGTCCGAACAGCTGTCCAACGGGGATTCGTGCTTCCGTGCCGGTGCCGGGTTGCAGATGGATTTCAATACGCTCGACGCGGCGTTCAGGCTTCAGCAGTTGGGCTCCGAATGGCGAATGTTCAACTTCCCCATCCGGCCCAACCACGGTGGCCGTGAAGAAGAATAGCCATCCAGGAACGGTCAGATCGACCGGAACCTTCCCCAAGTTGCGCAAAACCGCCGAGACCGAAGGTAGCGCTTCGGCGTCCGACTGCTCGATCAACTCTATCGAAACCGCCGCCCAATCCACTGTTGGGCCCCAAGTGCGGGCGGCGAGGTCGATGACTCGCACCGGATCATCCCTCATCCCCAGTCCCAGCCGGGCCATGAAATCCATGAAACCGTCAAAAACGCCCATTTACTGCCACATCTCCTGCAGGATACGGCCCATGGCACCGCTGGGCTCGGTGACGCCGACGATGGTGCTGAGCGTCGGCGCGATGTCGTTCACCGTGATCTTGCCGAAATATCGGCCTGGCTTGATCCCGGGGCCCATGAAGATGACCGGCACATGGGTGTCGTAGCTGAACGGGGTGCTATGCGAGGTGCCGCCCGCATCGAACAGATAGAAAGGATCCTGCACGATGACTACGTCGGCGGAGCGCGGCATGTAGAAGCCGTTCCGGACAGCGGTATCGACCGCCTCGGTGGACACCGACCCGCTCTGCAGTTGGTCCGCCGAATATGCTCGGAAAACGTGGGGGACCTTGGAGGCCGCCCGGGCGGCGATCCGCTGCACCTCGCCCAAATCCAGCTTCTTGTATTCGATCAGTTCCCAATTCAGATACACGTTCGATCCGACTGCGGATTCCACCCAACGGCTGGGCCCATATTTGGCACCGAGCGCGTCGTTGACCGCCTTGGTGATGGCGTTGGCGGGCATGCGGCCGCCGATCATGTTCCGCGCGTTGTTGCCCTCCGGCACCGGTGCCACGCCGTGGTCGGCGGTCATCACGAAAATCACATTGGCCAGACCCACGCTTTTGTCCACGGCGTCCAGCAGTTTGCCGAGTACGCGGTCGGTACGGATCGAGATGTCGCGCACCTCGGGGGAGTCCGGACCCTTCGCGTGGCCCACGTAGTCGTTAGACGAGAAGCTGACCGCGAGTATGTCCGTCCCGCTGTGGGTCCCAAGCTTTTCGCCAACCAGCGCTTGCTCGGCGAATTCCTCGATCATCTCGTTTCCCCAGGGAGAGGCTTCCAGCGAAGTGCACTTTTCCAATACGGGAGTCGCCTCACCCATGGTGCAAAGCGGCTTTCCGCCCTCCAAGGTGCTCCAGACGGCGTTTTTCGATTTTGCGTCGGGTTGCGCCGCGTTCGCCTTGGCGACCCACTCCGGCAGCGATTTCGCGTAGTAGGTGCTGGTGACCCACTGCGCCGACTTGTTGTCGAACCAGTAGGCACCGTCCGCCATGTGGCCGACTGGAAGAATCGCCGAGCGGTCCTTGATCGAAACGCCAATGACCTTCGATTGCTGTCCGGACATCTTGATCTCGTCCCCGACCGTGCTGACGAGCAGTTTGCGGGGGGACGATCCGGCACCCTCGGCGCCCAGCAGCTTGGTGGTGGCGTCCGCAACGCTGGTGGTGGATTTGCCGGTTTCGCGGTCGTACCAGTCGTTTCCAACAATGCCGCTCACAGCGGGCAGCGCACCGCTCATAAATGTGGAGTGCCCCACGGCGGTCACAGTGGGGTAGTGGACATAATGCGCGTCCTCGAAAACGGCACCCTGCTCGATCACCTTCTTGAGCCCGGATGTGTAGCCGTCCTTGAAGCGCTTCAGATACTCCCAACGGAACTGGTCGACGGCAACTGCCAGAATCAGCTTCGGCTTCTTTGGAGGCGGCGCTGTTTGGGCGCTTGCGGTGGCCAGACCCCAGATGGAAAACAGGCAGACGAGTGGGAGGACGCGGGTTTTCATCGCTCCTACTATTATCCCTTCCAGAGGAGTTCGGCGTCCGACCTTCGCACGTAGTTGGCTTCTATCAGTGCTGGATCCATGGATTCTCGGTTTGCGGCCCGACGCAACGCCACCCGTGCGACTGCCGATGCCAGCGACCGCGGCGCTCTGGTGTTCGGGAATGTTTCGAATGGTGTGCCGCGAAGGGCGTCTGCGAAGACTTCGGGATCGGCGGAAACCCACTCGAACGGCTCGCAGCCGGTGCGGGACGCCAGAAGATCCAGCAACCTCGGGAAAGGGAGGACGCACTCGGGAATTCGTGCTAGGCCATTCTGGTACAACGCGCCGAAAACCTCGCCGCGCCTCGCGTCGATGACGGTCGCCCGAAGCGGGTGGGTTCCGATTTCCGCGAGCGCTGCGAGACTGGAAACCGCTGCTACCGGTTTTCCCAGGACCTCCCCTAGGCCTTTCATTGCAGCCAAGCCAATTCGCACACCTGTGAATCCGCCCGGTCCCGAGGCCGCCGCAAAAAGTTCGATGTCTTCCAACCTGGTCTGGTGGCGCTCCAGAAGTTCGCGGATGCGGTCGAACAGGATGGCACTGAATCCCGAGGGCTCCTGCAGTGGGACCTCTTCCATGACGACGGCACCTTTAACAAGTGCGATGCCCCCGTACTCCCCGCAAGTATCAATCGCCAGAGTCAGAATGGGCGGGCTGGCGTCAGAATAGAGAACCAATCTAAAGTCTACAAGCCCACAGAACTACTGCTGCATTCGGCGCAACAACCATGCATGCGCCACTCGGATCTCCCGGCCGATGGTGGCTGCGGAGATCGACATTACCTCGCTGATTTCCTGTACGGTCATACCTCCGAAATACTTCATTTCGATGATCCGGGCCTTCCGTTCATCCTGCAGTGCCAATGCCTCCAAAGCGTCATGGAGCTGCAGGATGTCGGTCCCGTTTTGCGGGGACGCAGCCAAGTCGTCACGCAGCGTGATTACGGCACCTCCGCCGCCGCGTTTTGCCGCCGACTTGCTCCGGGCGTGGTCCACCAGAATCGTGCGCATCACCTGCGCGGCCAACCCGAAGAACTGCGCCCGGTTCTGGAAGACCAATTCGTCCTGGTCGGCCAGCCTAAGGTATGCCTCGTGTACCAGCGACGTTGGCTGGATGGTCTCCGCTTCATACCCCCGGCGCAGGTGGGATGCGGCGAGTCTCCGAAGCTCGCCATACAGGATCGGCGTCAGTTGGTCGAGGGCGCTCCGATCGCCTTTGCTCCAGCTCATCAGCAGTTGCGTCACTTCGTTGTTTGCCACGGCTGTCATTATCTTATACGGTTGGGTCTTACATCAGGGAGAACGCAATCCATGGGCCGAATCGCTCACCGCACACGAAACTTTTTATCCTGTGGTAGCCTGTTGTTTCCAGCGCCCCTAAAAATTGGCGTAACGGACAAACCTTCTCAGGAGTCTTCCACACCATGTTTCGTGCATTTCATTCATTCCGCGCCGCGCGCGGCTCTGTTCTTGGGCTCGGCGTTCTCGCCCTCGGCCTTTCGGGTTTTGTGTCGGTGGCTTCCGCCCAGGTAAAGGTCGCAGTGATCAATACCCAGAAGGCCATGGCCGACACCGAGGAGCTCAAGAAGGCCTCCGCAGCCGTTGAAGCCAAGTACAAGCCACGGCAGGACGAACTGGGCAAGCTCCAGGCGGATCTCCAATCCATCGAACAGCAGCTCAACAGCGGCAAGCTGAACCAGAACGCTACTGCGGAATTGCAGGCACAGGGCCAGCGCAAGCAGCGCGACGCGCAGCGGATTTCGGACGATCTCCAAGCCGATTTCGAGCGCGACCGCCAGGACATTCTCGGCAAGGCCTCCACCAAGATGCAGACCGTAATCCAGAAGCTGGCCGAGGAAAAGGGTATGGACGTGATTGTCGATGCCTCGCAAACCCTGTTCTTCAAGCCGACTCTCGACCTGACTACGGAAGCCACCGCCGCCTACAACAAGGCAAATCCAGCCAAGTAGGTTGAGCCGGACTTTCTTCGCATCCGACCGGGCACCAATACTGCCCGGTCGGGTTCATAATGAAGAGGGACCAAATGTCCAGCTACTTAAATTCCTACGGGGCCGGTGAGGACGAGCGAAACCGGCTGGTAAAGCGGATCGTGGTCAGCTTGCTCGTGCTCGCGTCCGTCTCTTCACTGAGCTGGTACCTCCTGAAAAACCACCACCAGGAAGGCGTCGTGAAGACCTTTATAGCCTCGTTGAAGGCAGGCGACTACCAGGGTGCTTACCGCAACTGGGGCTGCACCACTCCCAAAGCCTGTTCAGGCTACGACTTCAAAAAATTTCTTGGCGATTGGGGTGGCCCCGGTGCATCCAAGCCTGAAGACACTCCCGATTTCTCCGTGCTCGCGTTGACCGACAGTCAATCGTGCAACAATGGCGTCCTGCTCACCGTTGAGGTAAACAGGACACGTACGGAAAAGTTGTGGGTGGACAAATCGGGCGACGCCATGAGCTTTTCACCGTATCCGATCTGCCCGCACAAGAGCCCGTGGTCGATCATGCTGCACCGCACGATCGGCCGCTTGAGAAAGCCCCTGCTGCATTAGAGACGCTGCATTAAACTAGGACATTACCCACATGAGCACTACTACCACCACAGGCGCGGGACTGGAAGGCGTCGTCGCCGGCGAATCAGAGATCTGTTACATAGATGGCAACGCGGGCATTCTTAGCTACCGCGGCTACAACATCCACACACTGGCGCAGGAAGCCACCTTTGAGGAGGTCATTTGGCTCCTTTGGAAGGGTGCCCTCCCGAAGGCCGACGAATTGGCGGGCCTGAAGGCCGCGCTTTTCGCAAATTCGGCCATTCCAGCCGAGGTGGAAGCTTTCCTGGCAGCGAATGCTTCCCATGCCCCCATGGATGTGCTCCGGACCGCCGTGTCCATGCTGAGCCTGTATGATCCGCTCGCCAAGGACATGTCCCCCGAGGCCAACCAGTTGAAGGCTACGCAGCTCATGGCGCGGACTTCGACGATCGTCACCTCGCTGAACCGGTTGCGTCTGGGCCTGCCCGTTTTGGCGGCCGATGCATCCCTGAGCTTTGCGGGAAATTTCCTGTACTGCCTGACGGGCAACAAGCCGGATGCCGTGATGGAGCGCGTGTTTGACGTGGCTCTGACGCTGCATGCGGATCACGAACTCAACGCGTCCACTTTTGCCGCCCGTGTGACCGCCGCTACACTCTCCGACATTTACTCCTCGGTCACCTCCGGCATCGGTGCCCTCAAGGGACCGCTGCATGGCGGTGCCAACGAGGAAGTGATCAAGATGTTGCTGGAAGTCGGCACGTCCGACAAGGCTGTTGAGCGCGCCCAGGATATGCTCGCCCGCAAGGTGAAGATCCCAGGATTCGGCCACCGCGTCTACCGCACCGAAGACCCGCGCGCCTTCCATCTCCGCAAAATGTCTGAAGCCTTGGGCAAGAGCACCGGCCACGAGGACCTCTATTTGATGTCCAGCCGTGTGGAGGAAGTGGTCAAGGAAGCCAAGAAGCTGAACCCCAACGTCGACTTCTACTCCGCTTCGGCCTACTACTCCCTCGGTATCCCGATAGACCTGTACACCCCGATCTTCGCCGTGAGCCGCATGGCCGGCTGGACGGCGCACGTGCTGGAGCAGTACCACAACAACCGACTGATCCGTCCGCGCGCCGAGTACAAGGGCAATCCCGACGGCATGCCGTGGATCCCGATGGGCGAGCGGTAACCGGTCGTGGAGGAGAAGGACTACTACACGGAAGCCCCGGCTACCAAGCCGATCCCGCTCAACTGCCCTTGGTGCCGCACGCAGGACACCTACGACATCAAATGGCTGGTGCGCACCAAGCGTGCCAGCCTTCCTCCCCGGGCCGACGAGCGGGACCGGGCCAAGTTTGCCAAGGCCCAGAGCTACATGGTTCTTCTCGATACGCAAGCCATGTGCAAGAACATGCGCTGCCGGAAGCGGTTTGATATCTCCGGCATCAAGACGATGGCGTTTATCTAGACTGTCTAACTTCAAATAAGAAAAGGCCCCGTCCTCGGACGGGGCCTTTTCTTTTGGCTTATGACTGGCTTACTGCTTCAGGAACTTGTCCCACCACGCCAGTTCCTCGTGAACGACGTGCTCCATCGTCTCCCTGCCGCGGTAGCCGTGCGCCTCGGCGGGCAGCATTACCAGCCTGACCGTGCCCCCGTTGCCCCGGATTGCCGCATACAGCCGTTCCGATTGGATCGGGAAGGTGCCTGTGTTGTCGTCGGCCTCGCCGTGGATCAGTAGGATCGGAGCCTTGATCTTGTCCGCGAACCAGAACGGCGACATTTTGGTGTAAACATCCTTGGCCTCCCAGAAAGTCCGCTGTTCGGACTGGAAGCCGAACGGCGTCAACGTGCGGTTGTAGGCACCGCTCTCGGCCACGCCCGCTTTGAACAGGCCCGTGTGGGCCAGGAGGTTTGCGGTCATGAAGGCGCCATAGCTGTGGCCGAACACGCCTACGCGGTCGCGGTCCACAACGCCCATTTCAACGGCCTTGTCGATTGCGGCCTTGGCGTCCATGGTCAGCTGCTCAATGTAGGTGTTGTTGACCGTGTCTGGATCGCCGATGATCGGCATGGCTGCATTGTCGATCAATGCATAGCCGTGGAGCACCGCCAACTGGTGGTAGTTGAGCTCGGTGAACGATTGGCTGGCGTGGCCGGAGACCTGTCCCGCCGTGTCCACATCGCTGAATTCATACGGGTATGCCCAGAGTACGGCCGGCAGTTTGGTTCCGGGCTTGTAGTCCGCGGGCAGATAGAGCGTGAAGGACAGCGGGACGCCGTCGGCACGCTTGTAGTTGACCAGTTGCTTGGTGATTCCGGCCGTTTGGGGTGCCGGGTTCTTCAGATTTGTGAGCGGAGTCAGTTTGTCGCCCGTGCGGATGAAGTAATTCGGTGGGGTTGTCGGGCCTTCCCGGCGGGTCAGGAGTCGTCCGGCTTTGTCGTCCAGGACGGCTTCGACGATTTCATACGCGTCGCCGCCGGACTGGAAAACCCGCTCGGATTTCCCGGTTGCGAGGTTGAACCGGTCCACAAAAGGGTGGTCACCGGTCGCCGAGGCACCCAGGCCCGAAAGCAGAATCTCGTCGCCAGCTTGGACGGCCATTCGCCGTCCTTCGGGCGTCACCTTGTAGACAGGCGTCCCTGGATCCCTGTATGCATCGCGCTCGTTGCGACTGAATAAAACCTTTGGCTCGGAGCCCGGCTTGTCCAAGTCCACCTCCACAGTCCTTACGATGCGCTTCGCACGTTCGTAGTCATCCACCAAGGCTTTGCCGTCCGCTAGTGGTCGGATGGCGCGGAACCGGTCCTTCGTCTTGTAGACCTGCTTTGGCTGTCCTTGGAAAGGTGCCGGGTGTTCCAGAATCTGGTCGCGGAACGGGACGGTTTCCTTGGGGTTTCCGCCATCCATGGCCTCGACCCAAAGCAGTGTTGCGGCCTTGGTCGGCAGCCAGTCGTAGGAACGGGGGCCTGTCCGGACTCCGCCGATCGGTACGCGCTCGGATAGGCCCAAGGCCGCGATCGTATATTCACGCTTGCCCGTAAGGTCCCATACCTCGACGTCTTGGGGAAACGATCCCGCTGGCAGCTGGTATGAATAGGGGCGGTGGAGGCGACCAACCATCAAATGCCTTTCGTCCGGGGAAGGGTTGACCATCGTATAGATGGCAGGCTTGCCGACCGGCGTCGTCTTGCCCGTGGTCGAATCCAGCCACGCCAGCTGGGAGGTTGCGTAATAGTCGAAAAGATCTTCATCGTGTGGGTTGGAGAGTAGGTCCTCGTAAGTGGGCGCGGGGCCGGCGTGGCCGAGGCTCTCCTGCGTGTGCGGCCCTTGGGGGATGCTGCCCTCGACCGGAGCGGGGCCGCGCCCTGCGGGAACCAGGTGCAGCGCCAAGGTCTTGCTGTCGCCCATCCACTCCACCGGTCCGCTGGCACCGCCGCGGCCTCCGCCGACCCGGACACCATTTATCGCGACACCTTCGATCCGGCGGGTCTTCCCGGTTGCGGTGGTTCCAATCCAAAGTTCCAGGCCCTTCCTGGTTGTATTTGTGAACGCGAACTGCTTGCCGTTCGGGCTCCAGACTGGCGCGCTCAGTTTCGCATCCGCTGGCACAGTTACCGCGATGTCTGTCGCATCTGCCAGCTTCTTTATGGCATAGGAGGCATAGTTGGGGGCCAGATGCATGCCGTTGGTATTGGAATCGATCCGGATGCCGGCCAGACGCAGCATGGGCTGGGCGACCTCCGTGATCGACGGGTACCTTACACCCTGCATCAGGATTGCGTAATCGCGTTGCGGACTGACCGAAATGAGTGGTGTGGGCGACGCGATGAGGGCGTCCAAAACTTCTTTGGGGGGCTTCTGGTAGAGTACTTCGCCGGCCAAAACGAACGTGGTTGTGACCAGGGTGACGATGGAGACAATGGGTCGGCGCATGATCGATTTTAGAACACGCCGCGCTAAAAAAAATAGGGCGGTACGGGGTTGTCCCCGTACCGCCCCGATTGTTGCCGCGATTGCTCAGAAACGATACTTCAGGCCAATCTCAATCACGCGCATCGGATTCACGTCGGTCAGGTTGGTGTGGCCCACGCCGCTGCGGTACTGGTTGTAAAGCGCCGTTCCGGTGAGATTTGCGTTGCGCGATGCAATGCCCTCAGGAGTGTTGAACAGGGTGAATCCATCCGCATAGGTTTTCCCGTTCGCCTTGTACTGGATCGACGTATTGATGCTGTTCCGCCGAACTTGGTTGAAAGCGTTGTAGAAGGCTGCGCGCAGTTCCACGCCGTGTCCTTCGCGGATCCGGAACACCTTGGTCAGCGTCATGTCGTTGGCGAAGCTGGCCGGGCGCTCCAGGTAGTTGCGTGCACCGGTGCCATCATAGGCCGGATAGACACCGGATAGCGCGAACTGCGAAGCGTCAAAGTAGTGGGCAAAATCCTGATTGGTGCCGAGGATGTTCCCCTTCAGTGCCAAGCGGGGGTCGAGGTCGGGAGTGCCGAGGAAAAGCTTCTGCAATTCCGCGACGTTCGCCGTCGAACCCGACTGCTGGATGCTGCCCAGCGTGACTGTGGCCAGCTGGCCGCTCACATAGGTAAACAAGTGCCCCATGCGCCAGTCCGAGAAGATGGACCTACCCACGAAGTTGTTGAAGTGGATCAACTTGACGATCGACGGGATGTCGTAGGTGTAGTTGCCGCTGAAAACGTTCCTGCGGTCGCCACCATCGCCGCCTGCCGGGCCGCCCGTGTAGTTCTTCCAGTTGTAGGAGTAGAGGCCTACGCTCTCGGTACCGCTTTCCAATCGACTGCGGACGTACGACGCTTGGAACGTCAAGCCTTGGCTGAAACGCTTGTTGACGGAAAGCTGCATCGAGTTGTAGTTGAGGTTGCCAGCGTTGACCGACATGTTGATGGTGTTGAATCCTTGGTATGGACGCATCAGCAGGTTGTCGACGGTGTTGCTTCCGGGGAGCGCCCCGGTGTTGGACGCATTTACGGTACCAAGGAAATTGGCACCCGTCACGCCCGGCCGGATGTACTTTGGATTGAAGGCCGTGCCGAGCGGAATTGCGTTGATGTTGAACGCAATCGTCTGGTGCTGCTGACTGTTTCCGATGTACGCTGCATCCAGAATCAAGCCCCAAGGCAGTTCACGCTGCACCGACATGCTGTAGTCGTAAACCACGGGAACCTTGTTGCTGGCCTCGTCGCGCGCACCGTAACTCTTCGCCGTGATGGGCGAAAGGCCGGCGGTGGCCGAAAGTGTCGACAGGCTGGTCTGGCGGTAGTCGACGCTCGGCGTCAGATTGTTCTCGAAGTCGTTGATCGCCTGCGAAATGTTGATGCGGTTGTAGGACCAGCCGAAGCCACCCCGGATCACCGTCTTCGTGTTGCCCATCGGCGACCACGCGAAACCGCCGCGGGGTGCCATCAGGAGCCACTTGGGGTCCCGCACGCCGGAGTTGCCAATGCCGTTGGAGCCAAGCGCGACAACGCCGTTCATCGGATCACCGGAGCCAGGCACAATGGTCCACTGCAGAATTGTTGCAGCCTGGCCCGTGTACCGCACCGATGGGTTGGCAGGGTCGATCACCGCTGTTGGATTGGCGGGGTCGTAGGTGTAGTAGCGGGGCGCTTTTGCCGGATCGTACTTGCTGGGCAGGAACACGGCGTCCAATGTGGAGGCCGGGTCCAGCTCATGTTGGGTGGGGATGTGGTAGAACCGGATGCCGTAGTCCAGCGTCAGGTTGCTCTTCACCTTCCACGTGTCCTGGATGAACATGTGGACATCGGTGTACAGCGCATTCTTGCGCTTGATGTTCTTGACCTGCTGGAAGCGCGAAAGGGCGCCGGTCAGGACGTTCGACGGGCCGTAGTTGGTGTCGAAAGCGCTGGCACTGACACCGAAGTCATAGGTGCCGCGGTCGCCGCCGTCCGTGATCGAGTCGATCTCGTCCTTGTAATTGCGGATATGCTGGCCGCCCATCTTGATGATGTGCGAGCCTTTGGTCCAAGTGAGGCTGGCCGAGAACTGGTGCTCATTGTTAGTGGCGATTGCTGGCATCCTGGAGAACGAAAAATCCGCATAACCGGTGTTGGCGACGCCAGGCAAAATATCGTTGGATGGCTTGTACACCGTTGGCAGGGCACTCAGGCCGTAGCGGGCCTTGGTATTGCCTGTCGGGTCGGAAGGCAGCCATTGGACTTGGTCGTAATTCCAGGAATATAGCGACTCGAGAACCATGGTGGGGGAGAACGTGTGGGTGAAGTTGGCGGCCAAGGCACGGTCCGGGCGGGGCCGTTTGGTGAAACCTTCCAAGTTGCCCCAGTTGGCGCCGGTGCTCCGGTCTTCCTGCGTACCGCCATCAAA
>CAITMP010000965.1 GCA_903893525.1 uncultured Acidobacteriia bacterium
CCACGTCGATGCCTGCCAGCTTCAAGCCCTCCACCATGTCCGGCTCGGCCTTGAAGACCATTCCTGCCACCTGTGGGCGGCCTTGGTCGGAAAATGGCGATTCCAGATTGGCGAAAGTGATGTCGGCTGCTGCTAGGCGCGCCGCGATTTGACGGAATGGAAATGCCGGGTCGTGGTTTCGCCGGGCCGTTTCGCCGATATAACGGCAGAGCATCAGGTCCCCGCCGAACAATAGCGTCGTTCGGGGAGCCAACTGCGCTGCTGCCAAACTTAGGAATCTGCGGCGGTGCACCGTAAAATGATCTCAAACCATACATGGACATCCGACCGTACTCCAACTCCGACCGCGACGCCTGCCTCGCCTGCTGCGAATCGGCACACCATTCCGAATTCGCGCAGTTTCTAAAGTCCCCCGGAACGTACTTCGTCATGGTGCATGATGGCCGAATCGTCGGCTGTGGCGGCTTCTCCATGGATTCCCCAAATTCGGCGACCCTGCGTTGGGGCATGGTCCACCCCCAATTCCGTCGAATGGGCTTGGGCCGGTTTCTCCTGATGTACCGGATGAAGGAGATCGGGCGTGCGGGATTGGTCGCTACCGTCTCGGTTTGCCCTCCTCCCAAATTCGCCACTTTCTACGAGCGCGAGGGATTCCGTCCCGCAGGCGGAGTTCTTGTGAAAAAGCTGGCCGTCTGTCCTTGATAGAATTCTTGGATCACCCTATGAAATCCCGTCTGACTGCGTTTGCCTGGGTTCTCCTCGGCACAGCCTTCGCCCAACAGATCCCCCAGAATCCGGCATATGTTCTTGGACCCGACGCCCAGCCCAAGCCCGGCGTCCCCAAAGGCAAGGTAACCAAGTTCACCTACGACGCCAGCCGGGTATTTCCCGGTACATCCAGGGCTGTCTCGGTGTACGTTCCAGCGCAGTACGACGGCACCAAGCCTGCGGCCGTGATGGTGTATCAGGACGGTAGCGGCTACGCGGCGGAAACCGGCAACGGCGCCCGCGCCCCCATCGTGATGGACAATCTGATCGCCGATGGTTCCATGCCTGTCACGATTGGCATTTTCACCGATCCCGGAGTTACTCCAGCACTCAACGACGCCCAAATGGCGCGCTACCACCGGAGTTTGGAATATGACGGCCTCGGTCCGGCCTATGCCCGCTTCCTCATCGAGGATCTGATTCCCGAAGTGGAGAAGCGGATGAACGTCAAGATCTCAACGAATCCCGATGACCGGGGCCTGATCGGCGGCAGTTCCGGCGGCATCGCCTCGTTTGTCGCCGCATGGGAACGGCCCGATTCATTCCACCGGGTGGTCAGCTACATCGGTAGTTTTGCCAATCTGCGCGGCGGTGACCAACTCGCCAACATGATCCGCAAAGTGGAGCCAAAGCCGATCCGCATCTTCATGCAGGATGGCGCGAACGATCAAAGCATCTACGGAGGCTCCTGGTTCCAGGCGAATCAGCTGGTTTACAGTTCGCTCGAATACGCCGGGTACGACGCGAAATTTGTTATCGGTACCGAGGGCCACAGCGGGCGGCACGGCAATTCGATTCTGCCAGAAGCCCTGCGCTGGGTCTGGCGCGACTATCCCAAGCCGATCACGGCGGCCAAGTCCGGTCCCGGCATCCGCCACTACATCACTGATTTCCTGGACCCCGATTCCGACTGGGAAGTCGTCGGCCAGGGCTATGGCTTCGCAACGGCCTCCGCAGTCAATAAGGACGGCACGTTGTTTTTTGCTGACTCCAAGGGCGGCAAGATCTACAAGTTGGGCGCTGACGGAAAGCCTGTCGTTTTCCAGGACAACGTGTTCGGGGTCAGCGGGATGATGTTCGGGCCGGACGGACGTCTGTACCTATCGGCGAAGAAGGCACTTCTGGCGTTCACCCCCGAGGGTACCCAGTCCGTCATCGCATCCGGAATCGATGCGCACGACGTGGCCGTGACCAGTAAAGGCCGGATCTACTACACCGAACCCGGCTCGCAACGCGTCTGGCTGATCGACGGCGACAAAAAGCGAAAAGTGGTCTTCCAGAGTACGCCGGGCGCGACGATTGCCGTGCCGTCCGGCATCCATCTGTCCCCGGACGAGCACCTTTTGGATGTCTCCGACCGCCACGGGCGATGGGTATGGTCTTTCCAGATCGATGCCGACGGAAGTTTGAAAAACGGCATGCCCTTCCACCATTTGGAGGCCACCGATGACGCGTTGACCTCGATGGACTCCGGTGGCCTGACCATCGATGACACCGGACACCTTTTTGCCGCCACGTCGCTCGGGATCCAAATCTGCGATCAGCCCGGCCGTGTGGTCGGGATTGTGCGCAATCCACAGGCTGGCCGGGTCCATTCCGTGGCGTTTGGCGGACCCGGTCTGCACACGCTGTACGCTACGGCGGGCGACAAGGTCTTTGCCCGTAAGATGCGCCGGACCGGCGTGCTGACTTTCGTGCCGTCGAAATTACCGAGGCCGGGCCTGTAATGCGCGCACTTGTTCTCCTTTTGGCGGCGTTGCCCGCCCTTGCCCAGTACGATCTTGTGATCGCCAACGGTCGCGCGATGGACCCCGAAACGGGACTCGACGCAGTCCGGAACATCGGCGTGTCCGGCGGAAAAATCAAAGCCATTTCGACCAAGTCCCTGAAGGGGCGCGAGACCATCGATGCCACGGGCTTGGTCGTCTCACCCGGTTTCATCGACCTCCACTCGCACGGCCAGGATGATGCAAACTACCGCTACAAGGCCCGCGACGGTGTTACGACCGCGCTGGAAATGGAAGTGGGTGTTTGGCCCGTCGACCCTTGGTACAAGGCGAGGGAAGGGAAAGCACTGATCAATTTCGGGGCCACGTCCGGGCATATTCCAGCCCGGATGGCGGTAATGAAGGATACGGGCACGTTCCTGCCGAGGGACAATTCAGTCAACCGCAGTTCCACCGCCGCCGAGGAGCGCGAAATTCTGGCACATGTGCGCGAAGGTCTTGACCAAGGCGCATTGGGCGTCGGCATGGGCATCGCCTACTTCCCCAAGGTGACGCGCGAGGAAATTCTAGGCCTTTTCGGACTGGCGGGAGAGCGGAAGACGCCGGTCTACGTCCACATGCGCAACCCGGGTCCGGTGGAGCCGGGTGTTGTGGATTCCATGCAGGAGGTGATTGCAGACGCCGCCGCCACAGGCGCACCGCTCCACATTGTCCACATCACGTCGATGGCCTTCCGGCAGACGGAATTGGCGCTCGGTATGGTAGACGGGGCGCGTCGCCGCAACTTGGACGTCACCACGGAATGCTATCCCTATACGGCTGGAATGACGCAGCTGGAGTCCGCAATTTTCGACAAGGGTTGGCAGGAGCGCATCGGCGTCAACTACGGGGATCTCCAGTGGGTGGCAACCGGCGAGCGCCTAACCGAGGCCACATTCCAGAAATACCGCGCCCAAGGCGGGCCCGTAGTGATCCACAGCATCCCTGAGGAGATGGTGAAAATGGCGCTCACCCACACAGGCGTGATGGTGGCGAGCGATGGTTGGCTGGTGGATGGCAAGGGCCACCCTCGGGCGGCTGGCACCTATTCCCGTGTGCTGGGCCGCTATGTGCGCGACCAAAAGGCGTTGCCTCTGATGGAGGCGCTCCGACGCATGACGCTACTGCCAGCCCAAAGACTGGGCGTCGCATCGAAGGGACGTTTGAAGGTGGGGGCCGACGCGGACATAACGGTTTTCGATCCGGCGAAGGTCGCAGACCAAGCCACGTACGACAACCCATCCAAATATGCGGAAGGGATCCCGTACGTGGTCGTCAATGGA
>CAITMP010000966.1 GCA_903893525.1 uncultured Acidobacteriia bacterium
GCGTCCCCGCAGAGCCCTGTCCTCCGCCCGGTCGCACCTATATTAACAGCTCAAACAACGGGATAATTGATATCCTATTACCCTTGGATGTGTCCACCATGTGCCCGGCACAAAGTGTTCACCATGGCCCGGTACATTCAGCTTTCAGCCGCCTCATGCGCCGCAAGGTGCAGGTTCCTCGCGTTTCCCTATCGAGGTTTCCAAGCCTGCGCTGCCCAAGCGCTATCATTCATAAAAACATGCCGTATCAAAACATGCTGCGCACCCGGATCGCAATCGCCACCGCATCCGTTTTCGCCATCTGCCTCCTATCCACCCCGCTGCTGACCGGCGCGGGTGAATCGAAAGTCGCGCTCACCATCGAGCGCATCATGCGCGGGCCAAATCTAGTCGGGACCGAACCGGCGCAGGTGCGCTGGTCGGGCGATTCCTCCAAGATCTATTTCCAGTGGAAGCGCGCTGCCGACCCCATCGCAGCCCCCATGGACACCTACGTCGTAAACCGAGACGGTTCGGGTCTGCGCAAGCTGTCGGACGAAGAGGTGCGGACCGCGCCGCCCGCCTTCATGGACACCAATGAAGACCGCTCGCTCAGCGTTTTGTCCGAAGATGGCGACATCGTCCTCCTAAACAACACGACAGGAAGCCGCCGCCAAGTGACGAAGACCGCCGATGCCGAAACCAACCCGCGTTTCGTACCCGGCACCAAGACAATCACCTTCCAGCGCGGAGGCAATCTATTCCTGCTTTCACTGGAGAACGGCGATCTGGAACAGTTGACCGACATCCGCGCTGGTGGCGATACAGTCGCTCCGGCTGCAGCGGCGGGCGGTGGACGCGGCGGCGGGGGAGGTCGGGGTGGACGTGGTGGCGGCGCTCCCACCAGCGCTGCCGGCGAGACCCCCAAAGGCACCGATGCCCAGGAGTACCTCAAGAAGGAACAGAAGGATATGTTCGAGGTCGTCCGCGACAGGGTCAAGTACAAGGAGGAGGCCGACGCGAAACGCAAAAAGTTGCCCGTCCGCAAGCCCTACACCCTCCAAGCGCGTCAAAGCCTTACCGGCCTGCAGCTGACCCCGGACGGCAAGAAGGTCGTAGCGCTGCTTTCCGAAACCGCCAACGGCTCAAAAAATTCCATCGTGCCCGACTGGATCACAGATTCCAGCTTCCCCGAGGACCTGCCCGGTCGCGCCCGCGTCGGCGATTCCCTCGGCCAGCGGCATTTGGTCGTCATCGATGTGGCCTCCGGTGAGGTGAAAACCGTGAACCACGGAGAGTTGGGCGTACCCGCCAACCAGATTGAGGATGGTGCCAGCTGCAGTGGCGGCGGTGGTGGTGGCGGCTTCGGCGGCGGACAAACCGTCTACTTTTCGCCCGACGGCACGAAGGGCGTTTTCGGAGCCCGTTCGCAGGACAACAAGACTTGCTGGTATTTCGCCCTCGATCTCGACGCCGCCAAGGCCCGTGTCATCTCCACCGACAAGGACGCAGCCTGGATCGGCGGCCCCGGCGGCAGCTCCGGCTGGCTCGCTGACAACAAGACGTTCTATTTCACCTCCGAGCGCGACGGCTCCAACCATCTTTATGGCGTCACCCTCGACGCCGAACCCAAGGCCCTTACGTCGGGCAAATGGGAGATCGACCGCGTCGTGCTTTCCCGAGACAAGTCGAAGTTCTACCTGACCACCAGCGAGGGCGGGGCAGCGGAGCGGCATCTATGGTCGATGCCGGTCACGGGCGGTACCCGGACAAGAATCACCAAGTTGCCCGGCTTCCATGCCGGCATCCTGTCGCCGGATGAAAAATGGATTGCCGACGTCTACTCCTACGCCACCAAGCCGCCGGAGTTGTATGTCCAGCCCAATACGCCTATGGTCGAAGGGGCCAAGCTCACCGACTCCCCTTCGCCCGAATTCGGTCAAATCGCCCTGATGGACGCGCCCCTGGTGGAAATCCCCGCGCGCGACGGTGCCAAGGTTCCCGCACACCTGTTCAAGCCCGCCAACTACAAAAAGGGCGGCCCGGCAGTAATCTTCGTCCACGGCGCAGGTTACGCGCAAGGCGTCACCAAGGGCTGGTCCAGCAACTACCACCGCGAATACATGTTCCACCAGTTCCTCATGGAGCACGGCTATTTGGTGGTCGATGTCGACTACCGGGGTTCCAAAGGCTACGGCCGCGACTGGCGCACCGGCATCTACCGCCACATGGGAGGCAAGGATCTGGACGACCAGGTCGACGCCGCAAAATGGATGGTTTCCGTGCACGGTGCCGACCCCAAACGGATCGGTCTTTACGGCGGCAGCTACGGCGGTTTCATAACCCTGATGGCGATGTTCACCCAGCCCGACGTGTTCGCGGCCGGAGCGGCCCTGCGTCCCGTCAGCGATTGGGCGTATTACAACCAGCAATACACCGGCAATATCCTCAACCAGCCGCAGGGGGATGCCGAGGCCTACAAGCAGTCGTCGCCGATCTATTTCGCCAATGGCCTGAAGGGCCAGTTGCTGATCGCGCACGGCATGGTGGATACCAATGTCCACTTTGTCGAAACGGTCCGGCTGGTCCAAAAGCTGATCGAGTTGGGCAAGGACAACTGGGAGCTGGCCTCCTACCCGGTCGAGGACCACGGGTTCATCCAGCCCTCCAGTTGGACCGACGAGTACAAGCGCATCTTCAAGCTTTTTGAAACGGCCTTGAAGAAGTAGGACTCTATAGGATCTACGTATGGGTTTCTTGTTGGCTGCAGTTCTCGTGCTGGCTCAGCAGGACTTCTTGGCGGAAGCTCGCAAGGCTCTCGACGCCAACCAGCCTGCCGTGGCGGAGCCGTTGCTGCGCAAGGCCGTGGCCGCGGATGCAACCGACGTCGAGGCGCACTTCAACCTCGCGTTGGCCTTGAGCTTGCAGCGAAAGGATGCCGAGGCCGTTTCGGAGCTGCGCAAGGTCTTGGAACTCAAGCCAGGTCTCTACGAGGCGGATCTGAACTTGGGTATCCTGCTTGTCCGCGACAAAGAACCGACGGCGGCGATTGCGCCTCTGAAGGAAGCCGTCGAGGCCAAGCCGAAGGAATTCCGTCCCAATCTTTATTTGGCCCAGGCGATGTTCGATTCCGGTGATTCTGCCGGGGCCGAACACCAGTTCGCGGCGTCGTTGGAACTCGATCCCAAGGCAGCGCCGGCGCTGCTGGGCCAGGCTCGGGCGCTTTTCAAACTCGGCAAACTGGCGGAATCGGCCGGGAAATTCCGTGCTGCGGGTGCCAAGGACGAACTTCTGGCCCTCGCGCCCGCCTACGAACAGGCGGGCGACAAGGCCGCCGCCATCGCCATCTACAAGGAGTTTCCGGAAAACGCCGGAGCCCGCCAGCGTCTGGGCGAATTGCAACTGGAGGCGGGCGGCAATACAGCGGATGCGGTGGCCACTCTGGAGGACGCCGTCAAACGGAATCCGACCACCGCCGGTCGGTTGGCGCTCGCCGATGCCTACCGGCTGAGCAAGCAGCCCGACAAAATGCTGGAGCAGTTGCAGTTCGCTGCTGCGGGCGATCCGGGGAATTTCGAAATTCGCATGGCCTTGGGACGCGCCCTCCGCGACGCCCGAAAACTGGTCCCGGCGTCCCTGCAGTTCCAAGCCGCCACCAAGCTCCAGCCCGATTCCGCCGCCGCATGGAATGAGTTGGCCTCGGTCCTGGTCATCGGGGAGAATTACGTGGAAGGCTTGGCTGCACTCGACCATGTCCGAGCCCTCGGCAAGGAGATCCCGGGTGATTTCTTCCTGCGCGCCATCACGCTGGACCGTCTAAAGATGAAACCGCAAGCAATCGCCGCCTACCAGCAGTTCCTGGATGCCGACAAGGGTGCCCATCAGGATCAGGAATTCCAAGCGCGCCAGAGAATTCGTATCATTGAGAATGAACTGAAGAAGAAGTAACCACCATGGGCGCACTGTTCACCATTCTCCTGTTGTTGGCACAACCTGGACCGCCATCCATCGACCAAGTTCGGAGCGAGCCCAATCTGGAGCGCCGCGCCAAGCTCGCCATCGAATTCGCGGCCGCCGCCGAGCGCCGCGCGGAAGCCGCCTATACCGCCGGAAATGTGCCCTTGACTACCTCCGAGCTGAAGGATACGGCCCTCGGCGTCGAACTGGCGCAATTGGCATTCGAGCAGACGGGGAAAACCCCGATGCGGCATCCCGGACCCTACAAGTCCGCCGAGCTGAAGACTCAGGAAATCCTGGTGCGCCTTGCCGATTTGGAAAGACGGATGGACGCCGAGGAGCGTGCCGGGATCGAGGGCCCCCGCACCAAAATCCAGGAAATCCACGATGCCTGGTTTGACGGCATCATGAGGAAGAAATGAACAGGCCCGTTCGAGTTCTGATTGCGGCTGTACTACTGGCCCTGCCAGCTGTCGCCCAGCGCGAATTTCTCACCAACGACGAAATCGAGAAGATCCGGGTCGCACAGGACCCGAACCTGCGTCTCACCACGTATGTGCAGTTCGCCAAGCAGCGCATCGACCAGATCAACCAGCAGATTGCCAAGGACAAGAAGGGCCGCTCCGTCTTGGTCCGCCAGCTGCTGGAGGACTACACCCAGATCATCGACGCGATCGACACCGTTTCCGATGACGCGCTGAAACGAGGAAAGAACATCGACGAGGGTCTCGTCGCAGTCTCCAACGCGGAAAAGAGATTTCTCGAACAGTTGAAGAAAATCGAGGCCGGACAACCCCACGATCTCGACATGTACGAAGTTTCGCTCAAGGACGCCGAGGACACCACAAGCGAGAGCATCGAAACAGCCTCGGCGGACACCGGAAAACGCACGGAGGCCGTCAAGGCCAAGGCTGTAGACGAGAAGAAGAAACTCGAAAGCCTCACCAGCACCGAGCAACTGAAGGAACAAAAAGCGCAGGCGGCGAAGGCGGAATTGACCGAGGATGGCAAGCCCAAGCGCAAGCCGCCGACGCTCTACAGACCCGGGGAAAAACCGGAACCGCCCAAGCCCTAGGCCTTGCTGGATCCCGCCGTTTCCGGGCTCAAGTCCAAAGTGCGCCGGGTCCGGGAAATCAGGGCCGCTGCCGCGAAGGGTTTTCGGAGCCAGTTGCGGGCATGCGGTCCGGCTGGAGAATCTTCGGCGAGTACCAGGATTCCGGCGTTGGGCCAGGATGCCGCCAAGGTGGCCGTCTCGCTGGAACTGACTATGTCGGCGTCAGCGATCACTAGATCAATTGCACCGCCGGCCATGCTCGAAGCTGACAGGGTCCGGTAGCCCTGCCGATCCAGTACTCCGCAGATGTAACTCTGGTACCCGGTGTCGCCCACCATCACCAGAACAGTTTCATCACCTCGGTTGGAGTCGGCGGGAAGTTCCGGCTCAAACTCTTCGCTTTCCACTTCGGGATGGACGCCGGGAAAGAACAGCTGGAAATCGCTGCCCTTGCCGAGCTCCGTCTTGACGGAAATGAAGGCCCGGCTTTGGTTCACGATGCTGTTGACCATAGTCAGGCCAAGGCCTGTCCCTTTGCCCGGCTCCTTCGTGGTAAAGAAGGGCTCGAAAAGACGCTGCTGGACTTCAGGCGTCATACCCGTTCCGGTGTCGGAGACGGATAACCGGACATACTCCCCGGGGCCGGGTGCCCCGTGGCGTTTGGCGAACTCGGTGTCCAAGTAGATCCGCGCGGTCTCGATGCGAACCGTGCCCCCCGAGGGCATCGCGTCACGGGCATTGATGACGAGATTGACGATGACCTGCTCCAACTGGCCCCGGTCCGCGCGGAGGAATCCTGCGGTTTCGTCGAGATCCAGCACCAAGTCGGAATCAGCACCGGTGGCTCCAGTCATCAGGGGGCGGAGCATCTTTTCCACACTGCGGACCAGTCCGTTGATGGCAATGTCCCTCTCCAGGGTACTCTGGCGGCGCCCAAACGCGAGAAGCTGGCGGGTGAGGACGGTGGCCCGGTTCGCGGCGCTGTAGATTTCGTCGGCAGCCTCCCGTGCGCTGTGGCCGGACGGGAACTCGGCCGATATCAACTGTGCGAACCCGCTGATCACCGTCAGGAGCGTTCCGAAGTCGTGGGCCACGCCCCCGGCAAGCTGGCCGAGCGTTTCCAGCTTCTGGGCCTCCCGGAGTTGCCGCTCCAGTTTCCGCCGCTCCGTGATATCCCTCGCTACGGCGGCGAGGCATAGGAAATTGCCGGTGTCGGGGTCGTTGACCGCGAACAGATTCAGGAGGGCATCCACGACCCGTCCCTCGGGAGTGTGCTGCAGTTGGACTTCCCCAACCCAGTTTCCAGTCCCGGCCAGGACGGACGAGACGATCTCCACGATTCGATCCCGCCAAACATCGACGCAAAGGTCCGCGAGGCCGATGGACCCTGCCGGAGACCCGAGTGTCTCCCCGGCCGAGCCTGCGAGGGCGTGGCCGGCAGGGTTGAGATAGACCAAGCTGCCGTCAGCTCCGGCAATGGCGATCAGGTCGGCGCTTTGTTCGATCAGGGATACGAACTTCCGGCGATCTTCCTCAATTCGCTTCCTAGCGCTTACGTCCCAGCAGACCCCGGCCATGCGGACAGCCTCGCCGCCGGCCCCCCGGAAGACGGTACCTCGAACGGTGAGCCAGCGGATGCTGCCATCGGGCCACGCGGTTCGGAACTCGATGTCGGTAAATTCGGTATCGGTCCGGCCCTGTCCGGCGAACTCCTGAACGGCCTGTTGAACGCGGATCCGGTCACTTGGATCGACCAGCAACAGCATATCGGCCAGCAAGTGCGGAGAGTTGTTCGGGAATAGCCCGAACAGGGGGTACATATAGTCGTCCCAAACCATTGCAGATTCGCCTGCGGACCAGTTCCAAGTCCCGGTGCCCGAAGATCTCAACGCTAGGTTCAGACGCTCATGGGCGTCCTGGACGGCGGCGTCGCGTTCCTGGATGTTGGACAACATTTCATTGAAAGCATCCACCAGAACCCCAACTTCATCCTTGCTGGCACTGGATGGGGCCCGGAGGGAGTACTTCTTTCCGACCGAGACTGTTCGAGCGATCAAGGCGAGTTCCATGATTGGCTCCGCAATGCTTCCTTGGAACGCGGAAGACAGGAACCAAGCTGCGAGCAGTGAGATCGCCAAGACCCCTGCGATGATTTCGGCGTAACTCTTGAGGCGCTCGGTCTCCTCCTCCCGGTCGGAGACCAAGACGATGGACCCGACAAGCTTGTCCTGGAAGATGATCGGGCGCGCCACAACCAGGGATGTTGGGGAGAACTCTTGGATTTCCTGACCGCCAGGGGAGAATCTGGGTGCCGTTCCCGTCTCATGTGCTTGGGTACCGTGGCTGCGTCTGAATCGGGCAAAACGCTGCCCGGACGGACCGTAGATGTCGGCGGACAGGATGTTCGGGGCCGCATTCAACGCCGAGAGGGTGCTCTCGGCCGATTCGGAATCGTTGAACAGGAGGGCGGATGCGCAATTTCGACCGGCAATCTGGGCTTGCAGGGACAGGTTCCGGACCATGGCAAGACGGAGCATGGTCCGTTCGTAGCCCAGAAACGCGGCTGAAGCGATCAGCAGAGCAGCCCCGCTGACCAGCATGTTCATCCAGGTCAGCTTCTTCTTAATGGGGAAGCTACCGATCCTCAGAATGGACGGCCTCATCGGGACGCCTTTCGGACTGTGACTGCCAACTTCAGCAGTTCGGAACTGAGTGTCAGGCCCGCTCTGTCAGCCGCGCCGATGTTGATTTCGAAGCGGACTTTCTTGCCGACAAGGAGCAGTTCGATCATGCCGCCGCGTGCGGCAAACTGCGGAATGTCGCTGACGGTTAGGGCACTACTGCCACGCAAGGCAGCAAGGATACTGCCGAGCTGGGGTGCGAGGGCGGTGGAGACGAACACGATGCGACAGCCTTCCGCTTCGGTAACACGGGAGATTCTTGTGGCAACCAATGGCAGCCGACGGATGCTTTCCCCTGCCACTGCCGTATCCAGCGCCGACCCGAAAGGATCGTCTCCCAGGACGCAAATCGTGAAGTTCGGGCGGTCCGGGGCCGGAGGTCGGGCCCAATCCACAAATCGACCGAAATTCGACACGTAGGCAGCCTTGACCTGGTAGTCTGTTGGTCCGGACAATTGTGCAACGGCACAGGACGCCATCACCAGCACCGGAAGCGTGCGACGCAGGAGCATGCCGATGTTGGGCGAAAAGTCCGTCATGGAGTTTCCCGCAGGTACTACCTTCTCCAAGTGATATCCGCTGCGATGCTGCGGCGGATACCGACCAGGGGACCGGGATCGCCGTCAAATTCCGCGTGGTGGGGTTGGAGCAAGTTTCGTCCGGTGATGCCAAGTTCCAAAGCGCTCCATTTGCGCCAACTGACGCGGAGATCGGCGGTCCTGTAGGCGGTAACGTGCTGGGCGGGCAGACCAGTCACATTGCGGAAAAGCTGGGTGAGCTCAAAATGGCCGGGCAGGTCGATGTATGACTGGACAACGACTTGGTGGGCAGGACTGGAGCCTTGGAGGGTAGCTACCGTGGTCCGGTCCAGGCTATCGGGCCGGGTCTTCATGTTCATGTCCAACCAGGCGTAGGAACCCTGGATCCGCCACCAAGTGCGTGGCTTCCAGTTGACCGCTAGCTCTAAGCCCTTGGTTGTCCCGAAGACTCCGTTGCGATTCACAAAGGGAAAGATCGCTGCACCAATCGACGTGTCCGTGTATGACTGCTGCGGTTCCGAACTCAACAAATGGTCGTACCGGTTGTAGAACGCCGTCAGATCAATGGATAGTTGCGGATGGATGAGCTGGCGATATCCGGCCTCGTAGCCCAACATGGTTTCGGAAGTGAAGACCTTGTCACCCGTGCTTCGATTGAAGACGGGCGGCGATGCTGACTGGAGGGTGGTAACGGTCAATGTGTCCTCCACGTCTGAAGGGGTCCTTACTGCCCGGGTGATCCCTCCCCAAACTGTCCTCGCCGGGGATGGGGTCCAAAGGATGCGGGCGCTGGGCTCGGCGGTCAACGAGGTATAGGAACTGTGCAGGATCTTGGTTCCGAGCGTGAAGGAGAGTTTGTCGGGCACCAACTGGGTTTCATACTGGACAAAGCCGCTCGCCAGTTGGTCGGTCCGATGGGTGGGATTGAAGACCAGGGTTGGGACAACCGGGGGGATCTCTCCGACGCTGAAACGGATGCCGGCACCCCAGGTGATGTTCTGGCGTTCGCCAAGGGCCCAGCGGTGGACGAAATCGACATCGAAGGTGTCCCGCGATTCGCGCTGGTTGGGTTGCAGGCGGCGTACGCGGTCATAGTAGGTCTGAACTTGGAGTTCAGAGCCCTTTCCGAGGTCCCGGGTCCAGTGGGCCATG
This sequence comes from uncultured Acidobacteriia bacterium, assembly GCA_903893525.1. Classification (GTDB taxonomy): domain Bacteria; phylum Acidobacteriota; class Terriglobia; order Bryobacterales; family Bryobacteraceae; genus BOG-234. Next base: position 9,363 of record CAITMP010000966.1, read on the forward strand.
ACATTGCCGCCCGAAAGTTTGCCGTTCTGGTCCAAGACGTACGACGAAGGAGGGGCGGTTCGGGTTAATTGGGCGCTCTCGCCGTCGCGTCCATCGTAAATATCGCCTTGGATGGTCAGGTCATTCTTGGAGTCGGCCTTCCAGTCCGTACGAAAGCCACCTTGGGCCCGGCGGAAATCATCGAACTGGCGGTGGTCGCTGTGGAATTCAGGCCCGCGCACGAACGCCTTTGCATAGATCCGATAGTTGAGACTACCTTTGCCGCCGCCTTCGCGGATGTCGAGCGCGGCTTGGTCGACGGTGCCACCCTTGACCGACAACAAGGTGCCTTTGGTTTCCCGCGAGTCCTTGGTGATGACGTTGATCACGCCGTTAACGGCGTTGGCACCCCAAATTGTGCCGCCGGGACCCCGGATGACTTCGATTCTGTCGATGTCCTCCATCAAAGTCTCTTGGACTTCCCAGTAAACGCCGTGGAACAGGGGCGAGTAAACCGTGCGGCCATCAATCAGCACGAGCAGGTTGCGGGAGAGCCGACTTTGGAAGCCACGGATACCGATCGCCCATTTGACACCGTCGATGCGTGCCACCTCTACTCCCGGGGCAAGGCGGAGGGCTTCAGGCAGATTGGTTGCCCCGGAACGGCGAATGTCCTCCTGAGTGATCACGTAAACTGCCGCGGGGGTTCTGGAAGCGGATACCGGAGCTTTGGAGACAGTGGTAACTTCGATGTTTCCAAGCTGTTCGAGGGTCAGACCCTTCAGGCGTTCCTGTTGGCTGGGGTTCTGGGGGGATGCGAGACCGGGCGCGCTCAGGGCGAACAGTGCACAAGGCACGAGGGCACTTCTGATGGCGGCAGATTGCCAAGGGTGCCGAAATTGAGTTCGTTCAGTCCCCATCGGGCCTCGTGTCCGGAATCGGGTCGCTGGTTCAGCGGAAACCTCCCGCGGAGCTTAATCCCGCTTCAACGACCGTATGAGCCGGTCCAACTCGGATGCCTGTCTGGAGGCTTCGAAGGTGTTTTGGAACCAAGTGCTTGGTGGGCATGGGGGCGATCCCAAACCCTCCAGGTACGACAGGATACGGGCTTCCATTTCGTCAGGATGCTGCTCGGGATAAATACAGGTATACGCTGTTCCGGACCGCTCAAGGATGCGCTCCACTGGGGATCCTTTGACTAGGAACGCCAAGATGTTTCGGCCCATGCGCACATATTCAAAAAGCTTGCCGGGCACTTGGACCCCGGTATGGGGTTGGACGAGGAGGAGGCCATCGGATTCACATGCCAAGCGCTTCGCCTCGGCGTGCGGGACAGGCGGCTTCATTTCCAGCCAACCTTCGGAAGTGGCACGGGAGATAAAGTCTGGGGGAGGGACTTCCGTGGGTTGGGCAGCGCCAATTTGGAGAATGCGGTAGCTGGATGCTTGGATCCTACCCTTCCTCAGGAGTCGATCAAACGCAAGTAAGATTGGGCGTGCGTCGCGACCTCCGTACAGCTCGCCGACATGGCTGATAATTTTTTGGTCGCGGGGGGGGAGTTCCTTAACGGAGACGCCGTCTTCACTATCGAAGCCATTCCACAGGACGTGGATGCGGTTCTTGGGGTCGCCGTAGTTTTCCACCCACGCGTTGCGCATGGAATCTGTGTTTGCGAGTACCAAGTCCGCAGCTCGCAGAATTGTGCGCTCCAGTCTGGGAGCCACTGCTGGAAACACCGCATCCTCGCCAGCCGGGCCGACAATGGGATCCCGGAAATCCGCAATCCAAGGGAGGCGCGTTTTGGACGCGAGCCTCCATGCGGTCAAATGCGTACCCAGAGGCGGGGCAGTGGACAGAATTGTAATGGAACGGCCCGGGTTCTTTTGGATGAATTCAAGCCCGGCCCTGTAGGCAGCATCTGACCAGCCGAGCGCCAAGTCGCCACGGAAAAGGAATTTCCATCCGATCCTTTCGGCCTGCCAGGCTACTCCCTGTTTGGGGTTGGTGTGGAGGGGATCGGAAACGTACTGCACGTCCGCTTCCCGTGCCATGTCGTCGGGGGATACCGCAGTGAGTACGTGGCAGTCGTAGCCCAGCCGCTTCATGTACTTGTAGAAACGGTGAGGCCGCGCTCCTCCCACCGCCCGTGAAGGCGGAAAGTGGTATGCCAGCAGGAGTATTAGCGGTCTGCTCATCGCGCAGGGTTCGTGGAAATACCTGTACTATCGATCTTACAACGGACGCGTCGGCGGTTCTCCCGAACTACCTGATTCGGCGAGCACACGGTCCATCGAAGGGGAGAACGCATGCTGTTCAGTGTGCCGTCCCCGGCGAGGGCCCTCGGACGGCGGCCTCGACCATGTCGGCAAAGCCGTCTACCCAAGCGTCATCGTCGAACTCGGAGTGGGCAAGGCGCAGACCCTCAGCGCCGAGCTTGGCAGCCAATTCCGGGTCGCTCAAGACACGCCGAAGACGGTCCTCCAATTCGCGAGCGTTCCCACGAGGGAATAGGAATCCGTTTTGCCCGTCCCGGATCATGTGTGGGATACCTCCAACATCCGACCCGATGACCGGAATGCCGGCGGCCATTGCTTCAATCAGTACGCGTCCCATTCCTTCGCAACGGCTTGGCAGGACCAGGACTGCGGCACCACTGATCAATGCGAGAGCCTCGGGGTAGGGAACCGCTTTGATCACTTGGATACGACCAGATCCGGCAGCGGCGGGATTTCCGGCAAGTTCGGGATAGTGCCCGAGCATCTTCAGGTCCACGCTTGGGAAATCGGCTTCAAGGCGCTGAAATGCCTGCACAAGGAGATCGGCCCCTTTGAGGTACCAAGGTGCGCCAACGAGGAGAATGTACTGCCTTTGTTGGGGAGTGTTGCTCCGTTGAATCGCAGACACGGGCACAAATTCGTGGAAAACCGATGCGGGAACGCTCTTGAGCGATGGATATGCGGCCATTTGGCCGGGAGACAGAAGGTGGAGCCGGTCCGACGAGCGCGACGAAATGTGCAGGCAAAGATCGGAGTAGAAATGCTTCACGCGGTCGAAGAGAACCGGCGACGGTCTATCCGTGAGGTGGACCAGTTCGGGGCTGGTCGCAATCTCCACCACCAGTTTGCTGCCGGTGAGGAGTTTCACCAGTGAAGCAGCCACTCCCGAGAGCTGGTGGGAGTAAACGACGATGCAGTCGATTGGGCGCTCCCGGTGCAGCTCCAGTGCCTTGGAGAAATAGAACCGCAGCAGTTCGACTTTGCGGCGCACTCCCGTATACTTCCAGCCCAGAAACCAGTGGTACCGGAACTTGCCACATTGGCGGGTCGGGTAGGACCCTGGCCCGAATCTGGCTTCCACCTTGGCCGCGGAATCATACCAGAGCGGTTGGAGGATCTCCCCTTCGAGACGCCTTGAAAGCAGGAAGAACCTGTCAGCCTGTATATCCACCGGCGGAGGCGTGAAAGTCGCGTGGATGTACAGAATTCTCATGCGGATCAACCTTGGATTACGCCGTTGGCCACACGGAGATGATAACAAACAGCGCCTGGCAGACCGTTTAGTAGTACTAGGCCAAGGGCCGCTCCCGTTGGGTGGAAATAATTTGCCGGACGCGGTCGACGCCCCGGTCCCAGTCGGGGAACAGGTCGACATATTGGGTTTCGCGGGTGATGCGGGCGGGAACCCGGCAGTTGTCCAAGCGGACGGGGACGAGGAACACATCGTCGAGCGGGATTCGGCTGGCGCAATCCAACGCGTAACGTATTTCTGCCTGGAATCCGCCGCGTTTGTTGACGGAGCGCGTGGAGAAGCACGGCACCACGAAATCGGCGGTCTCGATCGCCTCCTGGATGCGTCGTGGCCAGTTCTGCCCGGGCAGGAGCTTCTTCCGGTCCAGCCATGGCGAGTGGCCGGCGGCTTCCAGTTGTTGGTAAAGCTTTTCGGCCGCTGCGAAGTCCTCCACCGCATACGCGATGAAGATCCTTACATTGCGGGCTCCACGGAATGATATGCGGCCTTCGGAATCACGGGCGAAGACACCGAGACCCTCGACTTCCACGGCGGGCGACCTTTCGAGGGAGCGGCAGATCAGGACGGCCAATTCCTCGGCGCTCATGTCCCCCGGGCTCATTTCCCTAGCGCTCATGGCTCTCCTGCCGAAAGACCCACTGCCGGCCGGGTGTAATGGTGCCGAGACCGGGCAGGTGGGCGGACTGGCCGCCGCGTAGTGCGCGTAGGATTCGGTTGACCGCTTTGTCGACCTGGTCGGCGGCAGTTTCGGGCTCGATTCCGGATCGTTTGGCTTCCTCACGGATGAGGTCAGGCTTTTTCATGGCCCCACAGTAGCATCCGGGCTGGAAGCTGCGAATGGATCTTGTTGATTCCATTCAGCAAATTCCTTGTGACCGCAATATGAAGCTAATTTAATCGTGAGTTAAGAATTGGTTCATGTGGAGGTGGGATCATTCTGGGTGACGGCATACGTCGGCATTACAAAATTTCTACAGGAGATCACCAACATGAAAAAGCTCATCGCAATGACCATCGGCCTCGGCCTCGTGCTCGGCACCGTTTCGTTCGCCCAGGACGCAGACAAGAAGACCGAGAAGAAGAAGGGCAAGAAGAAGAAGACCGACAGCACCGACAAGAAGATGTAGTTTTCCCGGGCCGGCCTGCGGGAAACTGCGGGCTGGCCCGACTTCTGTACCGCTAATTTTTCCCTGTTTCCATCCCGTCCTTCGTAGTTCTCCCCTCCCCCGTCCCAAGCATCGCGCCCGTCCCTACCGGATAGATTCCCGTTGCGGTAAAGTACTGGAATGCCGGTACAACAATCGCATCCCACTACCCAAGGAATAGCCCGTCGCGGCTTCCTCCAAACTGCTACCGCCACCGGGCTGGCTCTTGCCGCCGAATCGACTGCCACTGCACGTCCGTTGACCGAGCAGGACAAGCTCGACCGCATCGCCTCCAATTCGTGGCCCATCCGCCACATCTTCAAGGGTTGGCCATACGTCCGCACGCGCCCCGGTGCCCCTGTCGGCCAGGTGATGGTCCGCGAGAACTCGCTGTCGGCCCAGATGAAAAAGAAGTATGGCGAAATCACGATGCTGGATTTCCCCACGTTCACCAAGGATCATTTCCCCGGCGTGACAAGGATGGACATCTTCTCAGGCCTTTTCGGCGACATGGCGGATGAGTCCATGTTTGCCGATCAAACGGGGATGTTCGACGGTGCCTCCCGCACAACGCGCGAGTTCCAGCCCAATAGTGCGTCCGGGCGGAAGTGGCTGGACAAGATGGCCGCCAAGATGGCCGCAACCGGCACCAGTTGCCAGCATATTTCCAACAATGCGCCGCTGGACATCTGCGAACTGGACAACCAGCAGCGCAAGGCGGGAATCCAAGTGGCGAAGAACTGGATCGACGCGGCCCAGATTCTGGGGACCAAGTCGATGCGCGTGAACAGTGGTGGTCCGCGTGTTGCTCCGGCGGCGGGGCCGGATCCCACGACCGGATATCCGAAGAATGAGTCGCTGACCAAATACTTGAGCCAGTGCATTGAGAGCTTCAAGGAGATGGCGGACTACGGGGGCAAGCGCGGGGTCCGGGTCACCTTGGAGAACCACTGGGGATTGACGGCGAACCCGATCAACATCCGGATCATCATCGACGAGGTCAACAACCCCTACTGCGAGGCTTCGCCCGATTTCTGCAACTGGGAGCACGAATATCTGCTCTACAACGCGTTGCGGGACCTGGCTCCGTACGCGCACACCAACGTGCACGCAAAATACTGGGACCGCTGGGGTGACAACAACGACATCCAGCGTTCCACCCGGATCATGTTGGCGGCGGGGTTCCGCGGCACCTTCGCGCTGGAGTACGAGTCCGGTCCGTGGGACGGCGTGGAAGGCGCCAAGCACGTGTTCAAGGAAGTGATGGCCGGGTTGTCCACCCCGGCGTAGCCACCTATTTCCCAAGCCGGGTCGCACTGATGCGGCCCGGCGTCTTTACGCGGACGCTCCAAAGCTGGTCTCCGGAGGTCATGTAGAGAGTTTTCAAGTCCTTGTCACCGAAGGCGCAGTTGGTGGTTTCGTCCTCGGGCAGAGGGATGAATTCCAGCAATTGTCCTTCGGGGGACAGGATGTAGACGCCGCCTTTGAACTCGTCGATGGTTTCGAACGGGCTGGGTTTGTTCAGTCCGGCGGCTACGTAGAGGCGGCCGGCGCGGTCCATCTTGAATCCGTCAGGACCCCGTGCAGTCTTCCAATCGAAGATCAATTTGCGGCTGTTTGGGGCGATCGTGCCGTCGGCACGCAAGTCGAATCGGTACAGTTTCCGCGCACCGCCGGGGCGGTCGTTCCTGTTGTCGGCGATGTACAGGTGGCGTTCGTCGGGTGAAACCAGGATCCCGTTGGGTCGTTCCAGTTCGTGGGATAGGATACGTGAGACCTTGCCGGGGGCATCGATTCTGTACACCCCCTCCACGAGCTGGCCCGTTGCATCACGCATTTCCATGGTGTCGGTCTTGCCGTAACGCGGATCGGTGAAGTAGATCCTGCCTTTTGAGTCGATGGAGAGATCGTTGGGGGAGTTGAATTTGTGTCCGTCGAAGGTTTCGGCGAGGATTGTGAGCGAGCCATCCTTCTCGGTTCGGGTGACGCGGCGGCCACCCGCTTCGCAGACCACGACGCGGCCTTGCGGGTCGACCATGGAACCGTTGGCACCCGGTGCGTCGGTGCGGAATGGCTTTACAGCCGAGCCCGGCTTCATTTGGTTGACATTGTTGCCCGAGACAAAATGGAGGGTGCCTGTAAACGGATTCCAGGAAGGACCTTCGCGGGCACCAGACTTGGCAACCAGCGTTGGCGCGGTAGCGGTGATTCTTTCGGCTGCGGGAAGCGCCATGACCACGAAGGCGGCGGCCAGTGTGAATAGGGCGGGAGATCTGTGCATGGCTGTTCTCGAACCTGTCCGGGAATGTTGATCGTACCTCAAACCGCTGCCTGGCGGATGCTCTATCCTGAGAATGTGGAGCAACTCGATCTCAGGGAAAAAGGTGGCGTCCGGGGCGGCGTCCAACAGACGTCCGACCGGCGCCTGTTCATGCAGTTGATCGCCTTCCATGGCGTGAGTGATTGCGCGCCATTGGTGGATGCGTTGGAGGCGTCTGGAATCGAGGGCGTGCTCTATGAAGATGCCAACGACCCGCGGGGTGTGGCGCTGTTGACTTGGTCGGACGATCCAAGTTTCTTCATTGACCGGGTCCGGCCGATCGTGAACGATGATCCCTTCTTCGAGTTGGATTTCAAGCCCGACTACACCATGATGGGGCGGACTTACGCCTTGGGACACGAGCCGAGTCTGGAGGATTGGCTGATGGACCGCTCGCGGAACGCGGTCACGGATCCCGAGTGGCCTTGGGCTGTCTGGTATCCGCTGCGGCGGAAGGGCGCGTTCAATGCGCTGCCCCACGAAGAGCAAACGGCGATTCTGCGGGAGCATGGGACCATCGGCCACAGTTTCGGCACGGCTGGATTTGCCAAAGACGTCCGGCTGGCATCGTTCGGCATCGACCGGGACGACAACGATTTTGTGATCGGCCTCATCGGCAAGGAACTGTTTCCGTTGTCGGCTTGCGTCCAGGCGATGCGGAAGACTCGGCAAACCTCCAGTCTGATGGAGAAGATGGGTCCGTTCTTTATTGGTCGGGCTGTATGGCAGAAAGCGCACGGGGAAGAAGCGGAATAGTGCGGTTCCCGTCCATTTCCTATGCCAATGGTGCCGAGTACGCGTCGGCCTACTTTGAGTCTTTGGCGGCAGCGGCGCGCGGGATCGACTTTGAGCAGATTGGTCGGGCGGCTGATGCGCTATCCGGGCTGTTTCAGGCGGACCGGACACTGTACGTCTGTGGCAATGGGGGGTCGGCGGCGATCTCGAACCACCTGTTGTGCGACTTTGCGAAGGGAATCCAGACGGACACGCCGTTGCGTCCACGTGTGGTCAGCCTCAGTTCGCATGTGGAGTTGATCACTGCGATTGGGAATGATTTCGAATTTGCGGAGATTTTCCGATACCAGTTGCGCACGGCGGCCAGGCCGGGTGATGCGCTGATGACGATCAGTTCGTCGGGCAACTCGGAGAATGTGGTTCGTGCGATCGAGTGGGCGCGGGGGAACGGCGTCTCGAGTATCGCGTTGACGGGGTTCTCGGGCGGCAGGTCGGCAGCGCTTGCCGACATCAATATCCACGTGCCTGCGGAAAATTATGGCGTGGCAGAGGATCTGCACCAGTCGGTGATGCACATCCTTGCGCAGTTTCTGCGGATGCGGGTCATGGAACCGGGGTTGGTGGCGGCAAAGCACTTCTAGGCCATTCAAGCGCTATCATGGTGTTGAATGGGAAGAATGTTAAGCGCCCAGCCGATGCGGGCTCCGGTCGCTACTCAGCCTGCCAAGCTGAACCCGATTTTCCAAGCCACAGCGCCGAAGCCGGTTATCACGGAAGACCTTCCGGGCTACTTGCCGACGAAGGGCGAGTTGGACCCAACCCGTGTTCTCGCGTTCAAATGCGCCGTTGCGATGTTGTTTACCCGCATGTCAGTCTTGCCCGAACTGGCTGCCACGATCACAGGTGTAAACCTCTACCTCCTTTATCTGGTGGCGCCGCCGGCGATTATCGGCTGCATCATGACCGGCGGTTTTGGTCGGGCGTTCGAGCGCAAGGAAGTAGTTCTCTGGTCGATGTTCTACATGATCATGTGGATCGACGTGCCATTCAGCAGTTGGGTCGGGCTGTCATTCAATAGGGCATTCGGGTACCTGCGGACCGATTTGATTTGCTTGTACATTGTGGCGGGCCTTGTGTTGGGCTGGTCGGACGTCCGGAAAGTGTACAACGCGCTGGCCGGGGCTGGCGCGTGGGTTGTCCTGATGGTTTTCCGGTACGCGAGGCCTGACAGTTTGGGTCGGCTGACCTTGGACGGCGGGGACATGCAGGACTCGACCATTGGCAACTCAAACGACCTGTCAGCCCACTTGATGCTGATGATGCCGTTCATTGCTTGGTATGCAATGGCGCCGAAGCGGCACTTCATGGTGAGGTACCCCCTTTTCGGGTTGATTGGCTACGGGATTTGGTGCAACTTTCTGACCTCCTCGCGCGGGGCGTTGGTGGCGATGGCAGTCGTCGCCGTTTATCTCATGATTCGTGCGAACGGTACCCAACGGATTGCGGCGATGCTTGCCATTCCGACCTTGGCCGCGATCATGGTGGCTGTCCTGCCCACCAGCAACTTGCTCCGACTGGCAACGCTGTTCGGAGCCTCCGCGGAAAAAACGGTAAATTCGGCGGAGGCGGAGGAATCCACCGCCGCGCGGCAGTACCTTGTGGAGCAGAGCATCAAGTTCACGCTGGAAAATCCACTGTTCGGTATTGGGCCTGGAAATTTCTCGAATTACGAGGGCATTGTGGCTGCCGCGAAGGGCGAAAAGGGCAACTGGCACGAGACTCACAACAGTTGGACGCAAATCTCCTCGGAGTGTGGCTTGGTTGCGCTGGTTTTTTTTGTCGCAGCGCTTGTGTCTGCCTTTGCCGCAGTGAACAGGCTGTACCGGCGCGCGCGTGGTATCGGCCATGAGGAGATCCTTAGGACATGCGTGGCCTATCAAACCTCGGTTATAGGGTACGCCGTTTGCATCACATTCCTTGCCTGCGGATACCGGTTCACGTTGCCGGTGATGGTTGGACTGGGCGCAGCGATGAACTACGCGGGCATGCGGTATCTCGACTTCTACATTCCGCCGGGGGCGACCCGCCCCGTACCTCGCTGACTTGGGTCGGATAATCAACGGCAACCGATAAACTAGTTGTTTATGCTCAGTGCAGGAATTGTTGGCCTCCCGAACGTGGGGAAGAGTACTTTGTTCAACGCCTTGACGCAATCGCGGAAGGCGATGGCCGCCAACTACAGGTTCTGCACCATCGAACCCAACCAGGGAATCGTAACGGTGCCCGACGAGCGGCTTGCCGTCCTCTCGAAGATCAGCGGTTCGCAGAAGCTGATTCCGGCGATTTTCGAATTCGTCGACATTGCGGGCTTGGTCAAGGGTGCCAGTGCGGGGGAGGGGCTGGGGAACCAGTTCCTTGGGCACATCCGGGAGGTGGACGCCATCGTCCAGGTTGTCCGCTGTTTCGAGAACACGAACATCGAACACGTGATGGATACCGTTGACCCGATCCGGGACATCGACGTGATCAACACTGAATTGATCCTGGCGGACATCGACGCCATCCAGAAGCGACGGGCGAAGCAGGCGAAGGCGGCCAAGGGCGGGGACAAAAAGGCGATTGCCGAGATTGCGCTCATCGATCGGTTGGAACCGCATCTGGATTCCGGACAGTTTGCGTTCAGTATGGAAGCCTCCACAGAGGAAGCCGCGCTGATGAAGGGGTTTTTCCTCCTGACGGGCAAGCCAACACTGTTCGCCTGCAACGTGGGCGAGGAGGATTTGGCGCATCCGGAGAATAATCCGTGGGTGGCGAAGGTGCGGGATTATGTTGCGCACCACCATGGGACGGGGGCGGTTGTGGTTTCCGCCGAGATCGAAGCGGAATTGGTGACGCTGTCTCCCGAGGAACGGGCCGAGTACCTAGCTGGCTTGGGCGTGGAGCAGGGCGGGGCAGGGACGCTGATCCGGGAAGCCTACTACCTCTTGGGTCTGCGGACCTACCTGACCACTGGTGAGAAGGAAACGCGCGCTTGGACCATCCGTGCGGGCGACAAAGCGCCTGTCGCGGCTGGCGTCATCCACTCGGACTTCGAAAAGAGCTTCATCTCGGCCGAAACCGTGGCTTACGATGATCTGGTCGCGTATGGCAGCTTCTCCCGCGCACGCGAATTGGGCAAGCTTAGGACGGAAGGCAAGGAATACGTTGTGCAGGATGGCGACGTCATGGAATTCAAGACCTTCCTCTAGACCTTGACTCCGCAGTACGGGCGCGCTATCCTCGATACAGGACTAAAAGAGTCCTGAATCAAAAGTGCTCAAGCTCACCAAAAAGGCCGACTACGGACTCATCGCATTGCGGCACTTGGCGTCGCTGCCAGGCCCTGCCTTGGAAGCCACGGCCAGCGTCAAGGACATTGCGGAACTTTACAGCTTGCCGGTAACGCTGCTGGCCAAGGTCCTGCAGCAATTGACGCGGGCCAACATCCTGAAGTCCGTTTCGGGGACCAACGGGGGTTACAGGCTCGCTCGCGATCCTCGTAGGATTTCGGCGTTGGAAGTGGTCCGCGCAATCGACGGTCCGGTGATTTTGACCAACTGTTTCACCGAGCACGGCACCTGCGACCAGTCTGACAATTGCACGGTGCGCGAGCCGCTCAGGCGCGTCCACGAGGCCATCCTCGATGTTCTCAACCGCTTTACCATCAATGATTTGGCGGAGCCTGCGGCGGTCCGGCTGACGCCCTTGCCGCTACCGTTGAACCCCGTGCATTTGCATCCCGCGCCAACTTCGGCGCATCA
>CAITMP010000967.1 GCA_903893525.1 uncultured Acidobacteriia bacterium
CGTTTGTTTCGGCACGAGGGGGATGCGGTTGCCGGGGTGGATGGTGATGGTGCCGCCCAAGCCCGGGAATCCGGCGAGGGCCAAGTCGCTGGTGTTGTTGGCGTTGCCGTCCAAGGTCTCCCTGCTCTGGTAGGTGGCCTCGAGATAGGTGTAGTCAAGACCTCCGGTGAGGGAACGGAAGCGACCGTCCACACTGGCTTGCGCCCCCCGGCGGCGGGTCTTGCCGAAGTTCTTGAAATATCCGGTCCCGGTTTGCTGGGCCGCAATAAACAGAATGTCGTTGCTGTTTTCAGCGGTGAATGCACCTGCGGTCCAGTTCATGTGCGAGGCGGTTTTCCCCCGCAGACCGAATTGCCATGTCTGGGTCACCACCTGCTTGAGCGGTGGGTCGCTTGAAAATGCGTTCGGCAGCGTGCAGGGGTCTGTAGGATCGGCACAACCCAGTTCGATCGAGGTGGGCGCGCGGCTTCCCTGGATATAGCTGGCATAGATATTCCAGGACTCGGCCGGGCTGTAGGTGATTCCCAGCGCGGGACTCAGGCGATCAAAACTGTAGGTGCCGGTTAGCGAGCCTGGACCGGCCTTGGGCTGGAATCGATCTGTATTGTGGATCTCGTTGTGGTTGTAGCGGCCGGAAAATGTCAGATTCCAAGCCTTGCCCAGCGTCAGGGTGTCAGTCGCAAATAGACTGACGGTCGGAGTTGTCCCGTGGAGGTTGACGCGGGTATCGACCGGCTCGCCGTTGCTGTTGGTCGTACCGTCCTCCCAGTTCGGGATCCCCGTGATGGAGCGGTCGGGATTCAGATACCCAAACTGGGTGTTTTGAGTGTAGGCGACGGCTCCCCGTGCGAATGATGCCCCTACTGCCAGCTGGTTCTGGCCTCCTCTTGCAAAACCGGGCGTCGACTGCCGGGTGTACTGGCCGGAAAACCCAAAGTCATGCTGGACCGATTTCGAGAACACGGTGTCCGCGTTGCATTTTTCAATTGCCTCCTGGAACTGAAGTCCCTGGGCGATGCAGCGCCATTTCGGAAACGGGGTGTTGGAGGAATTGGCCCCGCTGGTTGGATAACCGGTGTACCCTGCGTTCTTGAGAGCGGTGATGTCAGCTGCGCTGGGCTGGTACACGGATTCGTCCAAGGAATTGTTGTTCAAGTTTCCGTTGATTCCGGCTGTGCGGATGTTGCGGTAGTAGATATTGCCGGAAAGTGTGACGGTTGGGCTTACGGTCCGCTTGGCGATCAGGTTGAAGGCAGGCGCGCGGTTCGCCACGGTGTCGGGAACGGTGTAAACGCTACGGTAATCCACCTTGAGAAGACGGTAATCCTGAAGCGCATTGCCGGTCAGCGTGTTGTAGGCGTACGAAGCGGTGCCCGCGACGTCCGTCTTCGCTGTTCGCCAACCGAGCCGGGCGAAACCTTGGCGGACGTCGGACGGGGAATCGACGCGCCAACCAGACTCATGGAAGGCGCTACCCGCCAGGAACCAGTTGAATCCAGTGGCCTTGCCTCCACCCATTTCAGCCTCGACGGCCTTCCGCCCGCTGGCCCCGTAGGTGGCGTTTCCGGAAAGACCGGGGCTGGTGGTGCCGTCCTTGCTCTGGATGGAGAGAGCACCTCCCAGTGCGTTCAGGCCGAACAGGGGATCGGAGCCGGGAACCAGCGTCATTGCGGAAATCGCGTTCTTCGGGATGAGGTCCCACCCGACGACATCGCCGAATGGTTGGTTTTGGCGCACGCCGTCCATGTAGACGGCGATTCCCTGGGGCGTTCCCAGGATCGGGGATGCGGTGTAGCCCCGAAAATTCAGATCGGGCATGAATGGGTTGCCCTGCATCTCGTTCAGGTACACACCGTTCAGACGGCGATTGAGGAATTCGGGGAGGTCGAGCGCGCCGCTGGCTCCAATCTCGGACTGGCTGGCGCTTTGCACCGCAGCCGCAACTTGGTAAGTTGCCAAGTCCACGCCCGGCAGCGGGGTGGTGGCGACAACGTCCAGCCTTGTTTCCGATTGGGCCAGAACCATGGTGACGGTGCGGGACGCGGTTTCTCCGGGTGCCAAGGGGATTCGGATGGTTTGCGTGGCGAAACCCGCAGCCGCTAGCACGAGCTGGTACTCGCCCGGATTCAGTCCCGACAGGTTCGCCGAGCCCTGGGAATCCGTCTGGAATCCTCGGTTCACGGGCCCGCTGAGCTTTCCGGAGGCGGACATCGGGGTCCCGGATGGGTCCTTCATGTCCAAGTGCAAGCTAGCGGGAGCCTGTGCATGAGCAAGGACTGCGGCGAACAGGAGAATCAAGTGTCGGGCAAATGTTCTGGGCAAAAGTAGGACTCCGAGGTAGCGGTCAAAACGATTCAGGACCGTCCATAGTGGATATTCCATCTCCAACCCTTCTGTTCAGTGTTTCTCGCGGATCTACTTGCAAGAATCCGCAACCGGCTGAAGGGATGTGGGATTCAGCCTGTCCCCCGAAGGCTGCCGAATCAGGAATCCCTTGGCCTCCACCTTGTGGCCGGCAGGGGGATTCGACTGCACACCAGCCGGGTCGAGAAGGTGGAACACATGCTTCCCCAATGGTTTGGCCGCAAGCAATTTCCGTTCCTCCAAAGTCGAGTCCTTCGGTTCACGTGTGCGCACGGGCTCGCTGGCCTGGCCAACCACCCAAGAGCCGTCCGCGTCCTTCGACAGGCATCCGACCACGGTCACCAGGGAAAAGTTCGGAACCTCCTGTGGCCCACCCTTGGCCTCAATTCGGATGGGACGAAGATCGTCCCACGCCAGTTCCTTCGCGCCTGCCGGGAAGCCGTTGAACTGGAGCACGTAGGCCACTATGTCCGCGTACCGGCTCTGGCTCAGGCTGGCGGGCGAATTCCGGGGCATCGTGCGCAGAACCAGGTCGCCAAAACTGAACAGACTGTCCTCGCGCCAGCGGTCCATGAACTTGGCACCGACCAGCGCTCCGTTGTACCCGGCCAGATCGTCCCGGTGACACCCCGCGCAGGCCCTCGCGTACTCAGCCTGTCCGCGCGTCGCCTGTTCCGGGGTGAAGACGCCATCCCAAACCGTCCGCTTTTCCTGTGCGGAAAGGGCTTGGACAACAAGGACCAGTGTGGTCAACAATCGGGACATGGCTGCGGACATCTCTACATGTTTACCACCCGCCTACATATTGATGACTTCCGGCAGTGCGACATGCCTGCGGGGTGCTGGCTCCTCGCGTCCGGCCGCGCTGTTTTCCGCCCAGTCCGACAGACCATAGGCCAGGAATACCGTACCAAGGCACCCTGTGAGCACCATCACCGCATCGACAATCAATTGGGACCAATCCATACTTCACCGTCCTTGATGTCTTATCGGCAGGGTTGGGCCGGAACTTTAGAGAAGTTGAGCACGCAAGTTGAAGAAACCTTTCTGTTTTCCAGTGCGACAATAGAGGGTATGCGGTTTGTCATCTTCCGGTTGGCGGTTTTGGCCTGCGCTTTGGCTGGGGCAGGTTTCGCGCAGCAGCCACTCTCCTCCGCCAAGCTCGTCGAATTCATCAAGTCCTCGATTGACCAGAAGCTGCCGGACAAGGACGTTTCGGCATACCTCGGCCAAGTCCGGTTGACCGACAAGCTGGAGGACAAGGTGGTCGAGGACTTGCGCCGCATGGGTGCCGGACCGAAGACCGTGGCCGGACTGACGAAACTTGCCGACCAATCCGCCAAACTGGCTGCGGCACCCGCGAAGCCCTTGGTTGCAGCAGCGAAGTACGTGGAACCGCCCCCACCACCACAGGCGGACCAGGAAAAGATCCTGGCCGAGGTCCGCGACTACGCGCTCAACTATGCGAAATCCCTGCCGAATTTCATTTGCCTGCAGCTCACACGCCGCATGGTGGATATGCATTTCCAACCCGGCACCAAGGGCGCCTGGACGCCAACCGACCGGATCGTGGAAAAGCTCAGTTACTTCGACCAGCAGGAAAAATACGAGCCCATCACTGTCAACGAAAATCCGATGTTCGGCAAGACGTGGGAATCCCTTGGTGGATCCATCTCGCGGGGCGAGTTTGGCAGCCTTCTGAAAGACGTGTTCGAGCCGCAGACCGACGCCATCATCGTTTGGGACCACTGGGGCACGCTGCGCAAGAAGCTTTGCTACGTTTTCCGCTACGCCGTCCTGCAGCGCAATTCCCGCTACAGCGTGGATTACGAGAAGAAGGAGCAGACGGTCCCCGGCTACCACGGACTGATCTATGTGGAAAAGGGTCCGAACATGATCACGCGCCTCACCTTGGAACCGGACATGCCCGAGGGATTCCCGGTCCAGGAGATCCACCAGGTGATTGACTACGACTTCGTCGACATCAACGGCCAGCCCCACCTGCTGCCGCTGTTCTCGCAGGTGCAGAGCCGGGCCGGGCACAGCGGAAGCCGCAACGAGATCGAGTTCCGCAAGTACCAGAAATACGCTGCGGACACCACGATCAAGTTCGACGCCGGCGACGAGGCTGGCTTGCCCGAAGACCAAAAGGTCGAAGAAGCCAAACCCGTTCTCAAGAAACCCTAGGGCGGATAGTCCCATTGGATTTCCGACTCTACCCGCTGCGATTTGAATTCGTAGCGCTCGACCCCCTGTATTTCCCTCCGGGGAAGGCTTCGAATGTTCTGCGAGGCGCACTCGGGATGATCTTCCGCTCGATAGCCTGCACTGCGGAGTGCCGCCGGGATGACAATTCCAAGCGGTGCGGTTTCCGCAGCATGTGCCCGTACGCGAAGGTTTTCGAGCCGGTGTCGGATGGCGGACCCAGCGGTTTGGCAGATCCACCGCGTCCTTTTGTTTTCCGTGCCAGACACTTGGATGGCAGAAGGCTGAATCGAGGCGAAGCCTTCCACTTCGATCTGAATCTATTCACGCTGGACCCGGAAACCATCGGCTATTTCGTATTGACCTTCGCGGCGCTCGCGCGCGAGGGACTGGGTCCAACGCGGGGCAAGGCTGAACTCCGCCGAGTCAGCCGAATCGCGGCGGGATGGCTGCCGGAGGTGACGTTTTTTTCGCCGGACGGGGGGATTGCCGCCAATGGGATCGAACCCGTCACGTTCAGCTTGGAACCCAGTGGTAGCCCGATCGGCACCATTCGGGTGGAATTCGCCACGCCCACGGAACTCAAACAGAACCAGAGGATCGTGGAACGCCCGGACTTCCCGATTCTGTTCGCGCGTGTCCGGGACCGGATCGCCAACCTGGGGGCCCTCCACGGGGGAAGCCATTTCGAATTGGACTTCCAAGGCATCGGCACACGGGCCGGGCTGGTGAGGATGGTCGAGTGCCGCATGCGGCATGAGGAAGTGGAGCGACGGAGTTCCCGGACCGGACAGTCCCATTCAATCGGCGGCTTTGTGGGAGTGGCCGAATACGAGGGGGAGCTGGCGGAGTTTCTTCCCTGGCTGGAGGTGGCGAGGCACACGGGAGTCGGTCGGCAGGCGGTTTGGGGAAAAGGGGAAATCCGGGTACTGGCTTCCGGGGGTTGAAGGAGCCGTGCCCGCAATCAAGATTCCTGGTTGCTCACCGGATCGTCCTTTCGAGCCTTGCTGCTGCGCGAGTAGGTGGTGCCACGGGTCCGGCCCAGCTGGAAGTACGGCTTCAGGCGGTCATTCGCACGTTCCAGACTCGCGAGAATATGGCTGCGCATGGCGGCACCGGCGACATCGGGGTTGCCCGAACAGAGGGCATCGGCAAGGTCCTGGTGGGTCCGGCGGGGTGCTGGCGGATCGCTCTGGCGCGCGACGCACATCCACGTGGAGGCAAGCGCGTGGGTTTTCTCGATCGCGTCTGACAATGTGGCGCAGCGGGCACACTCGGCCACGCGCCTGTGGAGCTTTTCGTGCAGACTCAAATAGTGGTAGCGGTCGGCGTCCGGCTGCGCCGACATGGCGTCCACCCGGACGGCAAGGCGCTGCAGCTCGGCCTTTTCCTCGCTGGTGGCGGACTTGGCAAAAAGACGCGCGGACTGAACCTCCAGGGCCTCCCGAACGATGTAGTGGCCTTGAACGTCCTGAAGGGTGGGGATGCGGACCCGGGTACCGGCGCGGGGACGGCTTTCGAGCAATCCCTCGAATTCAAGCCTGAGAAGAGCTTCGGAGACGGGCAGGAAGCTCATGCCCAGTTCCGTGGCCAGTTTGCGCCGGGAAATCACTTGGCCCATGGTTAGCTCCCCCCGCAGAATCCGGTCACGCACCGTCGAATATGCCTGGGCAGCCAAACTCGACGTTTCGGATGTTTCTGACATTGGCCGTTGAGTGGGGGAGGCCATTTTGGTTGGCGATGCCCCTAGAATACCAGTTCAAGCCATCAGCAATATGTGTTCGACGGAAGCTGGCCGGATGCCCCTCCGCGTCGGATACTATTGGTGCAATGCAGGAAACAGGAGTCATGTTCCGGTGCCCAACTTGCCGAATAGCGATCACCCGTCCCCTTTTCCCACTGGGACCCGGCCAGTCCCGGAACTTGGAAATGGGTCAGCCCGCGATACCCGAGGGATATTTTGAACCGAGCAGCCAGCAGGGAACTTCGGTCGTGGTCAACGTCGGCGACGTCGTCAACACGAAACACCATCAAGACCACCGTCGGCTGGCCGGATGCATGGATGGACACGAGGTTGGTACCGAGCGGTCCGACTGCTGGACGCCGCATTATGCCGTCTTAATTTAGAGCGAATGGCAACAATCAGGAGCGCTCCGCAGCGCAGCATCCTGCACTCCCGATTTTGAGATCCTAGTTAAAACGTCGGCACGAACTGAGTGATCCGCTGCGTTCAATCATCGGCATTCAGGCCCATGATCTGGATCATGGTTGTCGATGTGGCCTTAAACCACGTCGCCAGCCGACACCAACGCAGACGGAGTCAATCCGGAACACTGATATATCACTTGACACCCCTCCACACCTCCTGTCATACTCCGTTTTGCCACTCACGCCGAGCACCACAAATCTACAGCCCTCCCAAGAAGCTTGGAGAGCCATCGAAGGCGGCTACGACCTCCAAGTCCACGTCGCCCCCGACGTGATCGAACGGCGGATCGACGATCTTGACCTCGCTAGGGAGTTTCTCGGCAAAGGGCTCAAAGGCTTCGTCCTCAAATCGCACTATTTCCCGACCGCCGAACGGGCCCAGGTGGTATCAAAGGCCGTCCCCGGCATTCATTGCTACGGCGCAATCGCGCTCAACCATGCAGTGGGCGGGCTCAACCCGGTCGCAGTGGAACTGGCGGGCAGGTCCGGTTGCCGGATTGTGTGGATGCCGACGGTCGACGCCGCGAACGAAACCGCCGGG
This sequence comes from uncultured Acidobacteriia bacterium, assembly GCA_903893525.1. Lineage (GTDB taxonomy): Bacteria > Acidobacteriota > Terriglobia > Bryobacterales > Bryobacteraceae > BOG-234. Next base: position 7,319 of record CAITMP010000967.1, read on the forward strand.
CGTCCCGACGGCACCAAGAAGCATCTGCCTTTCTGGGCCAAGATCCAGCTGGAGCTGGCGGCGACCGGAATCGCGCCCGCTCCGATGACAGTTTTGGCGGAGGACTGCCGATTGAACGATTCGGCCAGGACCTGCCTCGAACTGATCGGAAAACACAACATGGTGCTAGCGACCGGGCACTTGGGCCGCGCCGAAATCAGCGCGTTGGTCAGGGAGGGCAAGGATTTGGGATTGCGCCGAATCCTCGTCACCCACGCCGAGTTTCCGTCCCAAAATCTCACGACGGCCGAACAGGTGGAGCTGGCGGACTGCGGTGCGCTCATCGAGCATTGCTTCACAACCATGCACACCGGCAAGGCCACTTGGGAAGGCGTGTTCGAGGCAATCCGGCAGGTGGGGCCCGAACGTTGCGTCCTCTCCACGGACTTGGGTCAAAAGGTCAACCCGCCCGTATCGGAAGGTTTCGCCATGTTTGCGCAAACATTGATGGATGCCGGTTTTACATCCGCCGAAATCACTACCATGGCAGTGACCAATCCGACCTCGCTGGTCGAGTGGTAACTCCAGGGGAATCCAATGTCCACTCCAAAAACAGTGCTAGTGGTGAGCGCCCACGCGGCAGATTTCGTATGGCGCGCCGGTGGCGCAATCGCGCTGTATGCCAGCCGGGGATACCGCGTGCGCATCCTCTGTCTCTCGTTCGGGGAGCGCGGTGAAAGCCAGGGGGCTTGGAAGGTCCCGGGCATGACTGTCGAACGGGTCAAGGAGATCCGACGGGCGGAATCAACCCGTGCGGCGGGAATTCTTGGGGCCGAAATCCGCTTCTTCGATTCCGGCGACTATCCGATTGTCCCGTCCCAGCAGACCATCGATGCCATGGTGGATGAGTTCCGGGAACTGCAACCCGAGTTTGTCCTCACCCATTCATTCCTCGATCCCTACAACCCGGACCATCCCATGGCCAACAACCTGACCCTGCAAACGCGTGTTTATGCACAGGCGCTCGGCTATCCGTCCACCGTGGGCAAACCGATCAACGCCCCGCCGGTCTTTCTGTTCGAGCCGCACCAACCCGAGCAGTGCGATTGGAAGCCCCAGGTACTGCTCGACGTGACGCCGGTCTGGGAGACGAAGAACGCGTCGATGGAATCCATGGAAGCCCAAAAGCACCTTTGGGAATACTACACGGATCTGGGCAGGCGTCGTGGCACGCAAGCCGTCCGCAACGGAGCTCCGAAGGACGTGAAGTACGCAGAGGCTTTCCAGCGGGTCTATCCCCAGACCACCTCGGAGCTGGTTTGAAATCCCATGCCCCACAAGATCTTCCGCAATATTGAACGACCGGACAGGGACGTCGTGGAGACTCTGGGACGGCAGGGTGTGGCGACGGTGCACGAGGCGCAGGGCCGCACCGGCCTGATGAAGCCCCATATGCGGCCGATATACCCCGCGGCTCGGATCGCCGGGACAGCCGTCACGGTTTCCTCCCAGCCCGGGGACAATCTGATGATCCACGCGGCGATCGAAGTCTGCCAACCGGGTGACATCCTGGTGGTGACCACGACATCGGAATCCACCGACGGCATGTTCGGAGAACTGCTCGGCGTGTCCTGCCAGGCGCACGGGATACATGGCCTCTTCATTGACGCCGGCGTGCGGGACACGGCGGAATTGACGGAAATGGGCTTTCCCGTCTGGGCAAAAGCGATTTCAGCGCAAGGTACGGTCAAGAATACTGCCGGATCGGTCAATGTCCCGGTGGTGTGCGCCGGGGCGATGGTCCATCCGGGGGACGTGGTGATCGGGGACGCCGACGGCGTGGTGGTGGTCCCGCGAGCAAACGCAGCAACGGTCGCGAAAGCCGCCGAAATCCGCTTGGCCAAGGAGGAACGAACGCGCGCGCGGCTGCGGAACGGCGAACTGGGCCTAGATTTCTACGGACTACGCACCAAGTTGAAGGAACTGGGGGTTGAGTACGAGTAGCAGGGGGGATGTACATGGGTTTCCCTCCAAAATGTTTGTTACGCTGTAGCCATGGGCCACGCCATCACACTCGATTTGCCGGAACAGGCATGGCTCGACCTGCAGCGTGCGAGCCGTGACCGCAAACAAGCCCCGGAGACCGTGGCTCAGCAAATTTTGACCTCCATGGTCGCCGACCCCTTGGCGCACCTTCTGGGGACCGCGGGCTCCAGCCCTTCCGACGTAACCGGTTCCGCAATTACGGATCCAGTTATGCAACTCGCCGGTTGCCTGTCGATGTCCTATTCCGGCATTGGCGATCACCATGACGAATACATCGGTGAAAGCCTCCTGACGCTATCGGAAGACAGGTGAGGCCGCTGTTTGTAGACACCTCCGGATGGGCGGCATTCCTCCTCCGGTCCGAGTCATTCCATTCCCAGGCTGTGCTCACCATGGACGGGGCCCGCAAGAACGGGCGGCTGGTTATGACCACCAGCTATGTGATGGCAGAACTGGTGGCTCTTCTTACCCGACCGATGCGTGTGCCAAGGCCGGAGCAAATACGGATCATCGAAACGCTCCGAATGGCACCTTGGATTCACATCCTCCATGTAGACGCGGCTCAGGATGCTTCAAGTTGGGAACTACTGACGAGTCGGCCCGACAAGGCTTGGAGTTTGGTGGATTGCAGCAGTTTCGTCATTATGGAAAAGTATTCCCTCGTCGAAGCCCTTACGACGGACCACCACTTCGAGCAAGCAGGGTTTGCCCGCCTGCTGAAGGACTCTTGAATCGAGAGTGCGAGACTACTTCGCACTGTTTCCGCCGAGATTGGAGCCCGCCAAAAACGGCACCCAATTCTCGCGGTAGTTCGATGGGTAGAAGTAATCTGAGTGCCCAAATTCCTCTCGGGATTGCTGCCGCACGGCAGCATGTGTGCTTGAAAAGCCCTTCACACCGGCGCTTCCCGCGTCGGTAAACCATCGACATCGAGCAGCGATCTTCACCGGGAAGTCTTGGTGGCCATATTGATTCAAGACAGCGTTCACGCGACCTGTCTTTATGACAGACGCCCAGTCGTAATCCTCGTGCACGATGGATCCACAAAAAATGATCCTGTCAAATTTAAGCTCCGTGTATCTTTTTATCGCCTGCGCCACAATATAAGTTCCGAAGCTATGCGCAATCACGCACGGCCTCATCCCGCTGTCCCCCACGATTCTCTCATACTCTGCTCTAAACCATTTGATTTTTCGTCTACGTTGCGACGGCGTTAGAAATTGCATCAACCCGAAGTGGTCATAGTCGAGCAGGTAATGGCGGAATTCGCTATTCTGGAGTTCCTCGTGCACCTGCTTCTGCCAAGCACCTTGCGTCCGAATGCCGTGCAGAGTAAACACCGTTGTAAGAACGGGACCGAGCGCGATGATGTCCTCCAGTGTTGTCGGTATCCAAGTACTGCGTCGCAGCTTTTCCTCGGCATCCTTGAGGTTCCTATTCAGACCGGGATATTGGGGCAAGGCTTCGATTACACGCTGGAGCGCATGGCAGGCAGCTACGGTACCTCTATCCGTCAAGGATTTGACCAGAATGTTCCACCAGTGCGAAAGGGCTATACGCGGTGTGACCAGTCCCGGGTTATTCGGATCTTCGGGTTCCTTTTCAAAGCCCCGCATTGCCATCCAGAGACAAATATCTGCCACCTCGCCTTCATCGATCACATTGGCGAAACTCGTGTACTCGTGTTCGGACGCAACGAGTTGCAGTACTTCAGTGCCAAACGCCTGATCCGCCTGCACGACGGGCCAGACTGTCTTCCACTCATTGGGGTCGTGTGAAATCAATTCTACCGTTGCCCGAACCGTTCGTGAGCGGTCATCGCCTTCGGCAGGAATCGCGCTTGTTGCCAAATGTCGCGCAAAAAGTTTGGCCTCGACGTCATTATTCTTGAGAAGCGCGCCCAGCACAACCTTAAAGGATCCGGGCTTTAGACCTCCCATGGTGAGCTTTTCGCGTAGGATCGCCGCTATCTGATCGTCCCACAATGTGTCGATGTTATTGACGACGAAAACGTAACCGTCCTTCTGATCCTCTGAAACGATCATGACGTCGAGCGTCGATCGAAACACGTCTCCGGCACGCTGATAGGCTCTAGCCAACAGGTCTGAGCGGGCTTGGATATCGGCCCCAGTCACGTGAGATGTCACAACAATCGGGGTCCAAAATTGCCAGTCGCCGTCGGTTAGGCGGTCCAGTGAGTCCGCGGATTCAAGGACCAAGAGCCGAAGCGCACTGTAACCCGCCAGCATCGCATAAGAGGATTTGCCATTCTTCCCCCAGGCCCCAGCAGGACCAGAGTGCCGCGATTTAAGATACTCTCGCGCTGAATCGAGGATCTGCTGCCGAAAGCCATCGTCGAGTTCCGCCCATCCGGGCAAGGGCTCACCTATCCCCGCGTCACCCTTCCGGGTACGCAGCAGCCGTACAACGTGGAAAAACACATCCGGGGTGTCCTTGGCAAACAGCTCTGACAGGGACTGGGAAAGTGGCGGATCCTCCGGGATGGTCTGCGGCGATTCATACGAAAGCAATCGCTCATGGTTCTCCTTCATCCGCACTGCCTCTGGGCTGCCGAGCACGACGGCTCGAACCATCGGCTCAATCGCAGAACGGAGGTCAGTATCTGTGAACGCAGCAGTCCAGATTGCGTCGAATTCGTTAATATCTTCTGGCCTCACCACATGGGCAATCACTTCGGAAATAAAACGCCGGAGATCAACGCTGGCCTCAAGCGAGAGTTCGTCCAATAACCACCCAATGTCGTACGCGCGTATCTCGCAAGCTTGAATCAAGGTAGATGCGCCGTAACGGTCTGCGACCGCCATTGAAAACATTGCGCGGGCTACGGCTCGGCGCTGTTGATTCCCCGATTTGCTCAGTCGTCCTGTGATGCGAGCCCGATCCGTGAACGTGCTCATCCGTTCGAAGAGTGCTGCGGCCAACTGATCGGCCACCCCAGGAGTGTCAACAAAGTCAATGGCCCGCTCAAGAGTCTTCGCAGAAAGTTCTGAGATCTTATCCGTGCGATGGTGACCTCCGGGATTCTGGCGCGACCATATTACGGCTGCAGGAATGTCCTCGGCCTTGAACTGGCCGACAATTTCGGAGTCCAGAAATTTCTGATAGCCACCGTAGTAGTTCTCGTCCTTTGGCTGTGTCAGAGCGGACAACAGCTCGATGGCGGTAATATGGGCGGGCCAAGTGGCGAGAAGGCCGTACCCCTTCAAATCGTCTTGCAGATCGTCAGCCCCCATGCCGAGAACGAGCGGGCGAAACGAAGCCTTATGTTCGGCTGTCCCAATATCGACGACGCTGGCCGCACAGGGAACACGGATTCGGATCGTCTCGCTCGTATCCAAAGCCAGTGCCACGAGTTCGTCCACTACTGCCGTCAACCCGCAGGAACGGACGAAGTCGATGGCCGTGAGCCGTGCCTCTTGGCATCGCGACTTATCCCGAAGATATGGCTGAACGATGCTCGACAGCTCTGGATTGTTCAGTCCAGCGAGATTCCGACGCCACTCCCATGACCAAAGGATGGTGCCTGATTCCAAGGACTCCAAGAGTCGCCTTGCAAGATTGGCCCGGTCTGCGGAAGTCGCATTCGCAATATCGCTCCCGAGCAGCACCTCTGGGTCGCATTGAACGATCAAGTGAAAAACCTCGGAACTCATGCCCGCCAGCCAAAGAGCCGTTTCACGCAGCTGTGGGACAATCTTCCCTGAACCGTCTGGATGTTGGATCAGCGAGCGCACGCGTTCGAGCGGAACCTTGCGTGTCTTCAAGTAGTAAGCCGCCAGATACTCAGCGAAGGTCTGATGCCGCCAAGCATGTCGCGAAAGACCTCGTGGCGAGAACAGGCCGGTGTCGAGCACCTCACGTAGCGCGCTCAGATCTACGGCCGCATAGTCTGCCAACCTGCCCTCGGATCCCCCGATAAGGGACTCCAGGAATAGGTCCTCAGGTTCCAACCCTTGCGCCAAGCCTGTCCAAATTGTAGATCGATTTGAAAATTGGGTGACAGCCGCAAACCTTGAGGCGATTCCCAGTCGCTGTCCGGCGGTTAATTCTCCCTTTCCCTTGGGCGAATCCCTGCGTTCCAGACTCGACTCCTCACACAACCGCCGGCAACCTTCCAAGTACAGATCCACGCGGCTGTCCGGAAGAACTCCGTCCTTCTTGAAAGCGGCCAAAAGGAATTCCAATGTCACTGGCTTGAAGGCCAGGGGAACCACGTCTTTCCGAATTACCTGGCCAACAAAAGACTTCGGATCCGAAATTTCTGAGATTGTGGCCGCTTCGATGGCATCGACCTTTCTCAGTGGTGCCAGTTCGAAGACCCGAGTGTTTTCCTCACTCCAAAGCCGCATGAGCCCTTTCTCAAGCGTCGACGGCCAGTCGGCTGGCCGCGATGCGATTCGAAGCTTTAGCCGTTTTCGTGGAAGCCTTTCAAGCTCCATGAGCAGGACTCTCGATATGTTGTCGATACGCAACAAACCCTCATCGAGACTGTCGAAAAACAGATGCAGGGCGTGCTCGCCAAGCTGCCAGCGTTGGAGCGCTTCGTGCCCGAACACCTTACGCTCAAGGCGCTCATCTGACGAGTAGTCCCGAAGGTCGAAACACAACGCGACGTCGTCCGTGCCCGCAACCGCCTTCTTTGTCCTGTCGAACTCGTCTCGAAGTGCGGTCGTTTTGCCCATGCCGGGCTCCCCCAAGAGCACCAAGCAGGGCGTTTTGCTGATCGAGTCAAAATCAACCACATCCGTTGGGTAGTACTTGGCGTATTCACCGTCCGGGTCAACAAGGAATCCGTCGTCGGAAAGGCTGATTTGGCTGCCACGCGGGCACCAAAATCGCTTCCACGGATAGACCAGCTCGGGCATGATCCGTATCTTAGCAGCCCGTGGCAAAAGTGGTTGCAGGACGGGCCCATGATCCCTACCCCGAACAGGACACCGCACAAGCACCAGCGCCCACGCCAAACCTTGCTACAATACAATCTGAATGCCGAATGAACTTCCCGCGATCGTCATCGTGGGCAGGCCGAACGTCGGCAAGTCCACCCTCTTCAACCGGATAACGGGCCAGCGGCGTGCCATTGTGGGCGACGAGCCCGGCATCACGCGGGACCGCCTCCATGGAATGGCAGTACACGACAGCCGACGGTTCGAGCTGATCGATACGGGTGGAATTGTCGTCAGTGATGCCGAATATATTCCGAGCCAGATCCTGAAACAGGCCCGCGTCGCGCTCGAAAGCGCCGTCCAAGTCATCTTCGTCGTCGATGGCCGCAGTGAAATCACCGCAGCCGATCTCGAACTGGCCTCCATGCTCCGCAAACTCGGCAAGCCGACCGTGCTCGCCGTCAACAAGGCCGACACCGGTCGTACCGAGGACCTTGTCCACAATTTCTACCGCCTCGGCATCAAGGAAATCTTCCCCGTCTCCGCAGAGCACGGCAACGGCGTCGAAAACCTCCTCGACTTCGTCACCCTCGGCATCGAGCGCGAGGAGGCCAAGCCCGAAGAGATCAAGTCGATCCGCGTCGCCATCATCGGACGCCCCAACGCCGGGAAGTCCACGCTCCTCAATGCGCTGATCGGCGAGGAACGGGCCATCGTTTCCCCCATCGCGGGCACCACGCGCGACGCTGTGGACGAGGAAATCATCCACAACAACGTCCACTACACGTTCATCGACACCGCCGGAATCCGACGCAAGGGCAAGACCAACGAGATGGC
>CAITMP010000968.1 GCA_903893525.1 uncultured Acidobacteriia bacterium
GCGGGGTCCCAGTTCCCGTGCGACCTGGTCGAGCGAGTCCTGCTTGCGCCCGCAGATCACAACCGTCGCCCCCTCGTGGACGAAGGTCTCGGCAATGGCCCGGCCGATGCCACGGCTGGCCCCCGTCACGATTGCAATTTTTCCATTGAGTTGCATCAATCCGCCCATCCTATCAACAGGGACTTGGCCGCCCCTACCAAAGACAGGCCCTGAAACCGCCCGAGCACGACATGCGGCGGACACAAGGCAGCAAAGTCCTTACAATGAACTACTTGCAGTGCTGAAAAAACTTTACACAGCAACCCCGACGTGGCCACATTATGCTAGTTGTTTAGAACTTGTAAATAAGGATCGCCGACGTTGCCGCTCCCACAGTTCCACCTTCGAACTTTTCTCACTCCAGCCCTGACGCTGGCGAGTGCTGCGGTCCTTTTCGGACAGGCAGCACCCACCACCAATGTTTCAGCCCAAAACGCTTTGGTGAAGCAGTACTGCGTAGGTTGCCACAGCGCCAAGATGCGTTCGGGCAATCTCGCGCTGGAGGGTTTGGACCTCGCCAAGGTGTCCGCGGACGCCGGAACTTGGGAAAAAGTGCTCCGGAAGATGAATGCCAAGCAGATGCCTCCACTCGGGCTGCCGAATCCCGTGCCCGCTGCGGAGAAGGCTTTCACCTCGTACCTCGAAACCGAGTTGGACAAGGCTGCGGCACTGAATCCCAATCCGGGACGCCCCACGATCCACAGGCTGAACCGGAACGAATACTCCAACGCGATCAGAGACCTCTTCGCGCTGGACATCAAGTCTGGCAATTCCCTGCCCTTGGACGACACCGGGTACGGTTTTGACAATATCGGCGACGTGCTTTCCCTTTCGCCGGTCCTGATTGAGCGCTACATGTCGGCAGGCCGCATGGTCGCCCGTTTGGCCGTGGCCGATACCGATGTCAAGCCAGTCGTTGACGTCTTCGCCCCGGCAAAGGGTGTCCGCAACAGTCCGAACGGCGGTCGACTGGCGAGGACGGAACGCTTGGACGAAGGCGCACCCTTCGATTCCGCAGGTGGCACCGCGTTCGACTATACCTTCCCGGTGGAAGCCGACTACACATTCAAGATCAAGATGCCAGCTCCAGCGGCTGGATTCGGGGAGACGGCAGCCCCGGTTGGGGACGTGTTCGAGTACAAGACGCGCGTGAAAGCCGGAGTCCACCACGTTGTCCTGACATTCATGAAGTCCGCCGCCGTAGCGGAGGTGGTTCCACAAATCGGTGGCGGCCGCGGCGGTGGTGGCGGGTTCGGCGGCGGTGGCCGCGGAGCAGGTCCAATGCCGCCGATGGCGCACATGGATCTGCGCATGGACGGCGCTCGGCTGAAACTGTACGACATTCCCGAGGGACCCAACGGCCCCAACTACAGCGAATTGTCGATTGCGGGACCATACAACATCCCAGCCCAAGGTGATTCCCCAAGCCGTAACAAGCTGTTTGTTTGCAAGCCCAAGACGGCTCCCGAGGAATTGCCCTGCGCCAAGAGGATTTTGGGGACAGCTGCCCGCCGCGCATACCGCAGACCCGTGGTTGAGGCGGATCTGAAGCCCCTGATGGATTTTTATGCGCAGGGACGCAAGGAAAAGAATTTCGACCGCGGCATCGAGATGGCATTAAGGGCGATGCTTGTTTCGCCCGACTTCCTGTTCCGTGTCGAGCGCGACAAGCCGGCGACGGCCACCGCGATCTCGCACCGGGTCAGCGATTTCGAATTGGCCTCGCGCCTCTCCTTCTTCCTCTGGAGCAGCATTCCGGACGACGAATTGCTGGATTTGGCAGGGCAGAACAAGCTCGCAGACCCGAAAGTTGTTCAGGCTCAGTTGGCGCGCATGATCGACGACCCCAAGTCGAAGGCTTTTGTCAGCAACTTCGCCGGCCAATGGTTGTTCCTGCGGAGTCTGGACCAGGTGAAGCCCGACCCGGATATTTTCACGGAGTTCGACGGCTCCTTGAAAAA
>CAITMP010000969.1 GCA_903893525.1 uncultured Acidobacteriia bacterium
CGTCCACCCGAGCCATCAAATGGTCCAACTTCGCCAGTCGCAGGATCGGTGTGCCGGGTTCGACTTGCTCGCCGGGCTGGGCCAGCAGCTCCATCACATCCCCGGCGCGCTCCGCCACCAACGCACGCGTATTTCCAAACGAACCCAAGCCCGATTCCAGCGTCTGAATCAGTGCCCCGGCTCCGGCGGCGCGTGCCTCCTCGGCGGAAACCCTTGCCGCAGCCTCTTGGACAACCCTGTCCGAAACATTCTTGTCATCCGAGTTCAGTTTCCGCAAACGCTCAAGCGCGGTTTTCGCCGCCGCCAGAGCGGAATTCGCCGATGCCAGTTCGGCCTTTGCCTGCGCCAGCTGCGTGCTCAATGCAACCCTGTCATTGACCGCCACCCGCACTTCCACGGATCCGAACCGTGCCCCGGCGGCGAGACTTTCGCCGATCACAGGCCATGCGCGTCCGTTGAAAGCCCGCAAAGTCCCCGAAGCCGGGGACCGCACTGCGAACGAAGCGGAAGGATCCTCCTCCAAACGCCCATACACCACCATCTCGCGAGCAATCGAAGTCAGCTCAATGTCGTCCGTCTTGATCCCAGCCCGCTTGGCAGCATCCGCCTTCAAGGTAACGACACCCGAGGAACCCGCGTCGTCGTCATCACCCTTGGCCTTAGCCGCACTTGCCGCGTTGGGCTTCTTGTCGTCGTTGTCCCGACAACCAACCAACAACCCCAGCCCAACCACCAGAACCCAAACCCTATTCACAAACCCCTCCGCTGCACTGCCAGCCAGCCCCGTTGTGGGGCAGCCATTCTTGGCTGCAGCCGCCTTTCAGGCGGCCATAACCGTAATCTCCGGGCAACCGTGACCTCACTTCACCTCTCCCATCCGCATCCAACCACCCAAAGCCCCCTGAACCGCATCCTCCAGAGCCCCCAAAGCCATCTGCCCCCGCTCCACGGCATCCAGCTCGGCCCGCTTCACCACAAACGACCCCAACCGAACCGTCGCCACATCCAACCGGTCACCCTCGCCAGCGCGCAACGCCGCAGCCGCACCAGCCTCGCGCCCCGCCTGCACCCGAGCCGCGTCGCCCCGCGTCGCCGCCCATTCCGCAACCGCAGCCCTGTACTTCGTCAAAGCCGAATCGGTCTCGTCCCGCACATGCGCCTGCAATGCCCGGAACTCCACGGCAATCTTGTCTCGCTCGGCCTTCCGTTCCGCCAACTGCCCCTCGCCCCGGTGGAACACGGGCAGGGAATCCAAGGTGGCACCCAAGACATACGATGCGAAGCCTTCCTGGAACAAATACGAGGGGCTCAGCACCACATTCGGATACCGCTGCGCCAACTGCAAACGCAGCCCGGCATCCGCAGCGTCGTATTGCGCCAGAACCCGCCGGATATCGGCCCGATGCACCAGCCCTGCCTTCCGCACAGTCGTGATGGGCAACTCCCCGGCCCCCGGCAACCTCTCCAGCTTCGTCAAATCAATTCGCCTCGAACCGAGTGCCGCAGTCGGCAGTCCAGCCGCGTCCCCGATCCCGGCCAATCCGCGCTCGGCCTCCCCCTCGGCGTTCGCAATCGCCGCCAACAATGCCGCACGTTCCGCCCTCGCGGCCTCCACTTCGGGGCGACTGGCCTCACCAGCCACCAGCCGCTTCTCCCAAATCCCCGCGATCTCCGTCCGAACCGCGAGTTCCTCCCGCAGCGATTCCAGCCGCCTACCCGCGAAATAGTGGGCCGCCAAAGCGGCGCGCACCTTCGCCCGAGTCGTCCAAGCGGCTTCCCAAACACCCAACCGAGCAGCCTCCAAAGCCTTCTCAGCTTCAAGGATCCGCAACCCGCGCTTGCCCGCCGTCTCAATCGTGAAGGCCGACGAGAACGAGTACGTCGCCACCGAGTCCGGCGTCTTGTTCCGACCAGCCTCGCCGGTAATCGATGGATTCACCCTCTGCCGCGCCGTCACAAGGGCGGCTTCCTTGGCCGCGACATCCGCCCGGGCCAACTCGACATCCGAGCTGAAGAACAGCGCGATCCAGAGCAGACTGTCGGGATCCAACGCCTTCGGAGGCCATTCCAATGCCGGATTTCCGGCTTGGGCCCGCGCAAACTCTGCCAATCCCGGGGCATCCAGAGTCCGTGCGCGGAACTGGGACTCGAATTTGACAGGATCCAGCGCCGTAGCCGGGTAATGGGCGCAACTGCTGAGAACAAGGCTGGCGAAGATTGCCGTCGCAGCCGCCAAACGTCTGGTCACTGCATTAAAGTATATGTTGACGTGCTGAAAAATCCCTGTA
>CAITMP010000970.1 GCA_903893525.1 uncultured Acidobacteriia bacterium
CGCAACACTCGCCCGGGTGGAGGGGCGAACCGGATACCACGCGTTTGTCTTCATAAAATCTTCGTTCCTCCTATTGAACACCAACAGCGGCTACTTTGCACCCCAGACCGGGTATCTATTTGTCCCCGTCTGGGTCAACTGCTTCACCTGGGTGCCGTCGGCCAGCATTGTATAGAGTTGGGGGCGCCCGTTGCGAGTGGACGTGAACACCAAATGCCGCCCGTCCGGGGCCCAATTGGGATTTTCGTTGCGTCCCTCGCTGTGCGTCAGCTGGATAAACTGCTTGGAGCCGATGTCCATCACAAATACGTTCCAGTCACCCTTGGCGTAACCGCGCGTCCACGAGAACGCAATGTGCTGGCCGTCCGGGTTCCAACTCGGGTTCGAGGCCTCGCCTTCGCCGTTGGTGATCCGCTCCACGTTCGAGCCTTCGGCATCCATCTTGTAAATCTGTTGCGGACCCGGGCCGCTCACGAACAACACAACATTCGAATTCTTGGGATTGACCTTCGGCTCCACAGCGATGGCCTCGCGGCGCGAAATCCGCCGGAAGCCCTGGCCGTCCAAGCCCGCCACGAAAATCTGCGCCAAACCGCTGGCCGACGACGCGTAGTAGATCTGCTTGCCATCGGGTGTGAAGTTGGGAGTCGTGTTCAGCGACGCCTCCTGGTTGTAGAACGGAAGCAGCCGGCCGTTTTCCGTCGATGCGATCATGATCCTCGGCGTCCCCTTCGCGTAGCTTGTGAACGCCACACGGGACCCGTCGGGAGAAACACCCGGCATGATCGACAACGATTTCAGGCTGGTAAGCGCCTTCTGGTTGTTCCCGTCCCAATCCATGGCCCAAATTTCATCGGCACCGGAACGGTTGGAGGAGAAATAGATCCGGCTGCCCAGCAGCGAGGCCGCGCCGCCGAACTTCTGGATGATGTCGTTGGCGAACTCGTGCGCCACCTTGGTCGCCCCAGCGGCGTCGAGCGAGCCCGTGTAGCGGCCGTACAGCAGCTGCGGTGCCTGCGAATTATCCGGCCTCGTGTCGTAAAGGTAGCCGTAAAGCACCAGGACACCATTGACGGCGGCGGAATAACCGAACGCCATGTGGGTCGCATTCACCGGCGGGCCGGCCCAATCGACCAGAGCCAAACCCTGCTTGTTGTCCTCCGGACGAAGATCCTCCGGCCTCTGGGGATTCGAGAGCGGGAAATTGCTCTTCGGCTTCATCTCGAAAAGGCTGGAGCTGTCCAAGTCGCTGAACAGGGTAGAGTTGAAGGTCCCCATGAGGGGCTGGGCGGCACCGGATCCGCGGAAATCGGTGACGGCAATGGCTGGCTTGCCCCCCTTGCCGGTGATCCATTCGCGGATATCGACATTCTGGCCAAACAGAAGGGCCGCGCCAATCACCGGCAGCGCCGCAATGAGAAAAACAGTTTTCCGCGTCATTGTTTGATCCGCTCCGGTAGCGTCATTGTTTTAGTTGGAACCACATTTCAACGGTCGCCTCGCTGCGATCAAACTGCGGTGGCAGCGCGGGTAGCGGGTTGGCCTCAAGGATGGCCCGCTTTGCCGACGTATCCAGAAGATAGCTGCCGCTGGGCTGGGTAACCTGCACATTCGTTATTGTCCCATTTTTGGCGATCGTAAACGATACCGCACACTTCTGGGTTGGCGTGGCTCGCACGTCCGACGTGTTCCAGTGCTGCGCGATCCGATCACGCAGCAACTGCGCGTACGCCCCGAACTTGGTGCCCAAAATCGATGCCGGGCCGATGTCAATCCCGCCCGACCCCGCCATCCCGTACATCGGCGAGCTGGCCGCCTGCGCCGTCTTCGTGTACACCTGATTCGCTTGGTACTGCAATGGACGATATGTCTCGGGACGGGTGGTTCTTTCAGCCTTCTTGTTCTTTTTTTTGTCGAACCGGTCCGGCACTGCCAGCGCATTGGCTTCCGGCGTCTTCACGGACTGTTTCTTGGCTGGCTGCGCCTCTTCCTGTGGTGCAAGA
>CAITMP010000971.1 GCA_903893525.1 uncultured Acidobacteriia bacterium
CACCATCGAAGCCTACTGGGAGGCCAACATGGACCTGCGCGCCGTGAAGCCGCCGCTGAACCTCTACAACCGCCAGTGGCCCTTGCGCAGCACCAGCTATCCCGACCCACCGGCGAAGTTTACTTTCGACGAGCAGAACCGGAGGGGCGAGGCGATTGATTCCATCGTGGCCGGCGGCTGCATTCTGTCCGGCGGCAAGGTGAAGAATTCCATCTTGGCCAGGGGTGTGAAGGTGCATACCGGTGCGGAAGTGGAGGACAGCGTGATCCTCGACAACTGCGATATCGGTCGGCGCGCGAAGATCCGGCGGGCGATTTTGGACAAGAACGTCCGCATCCCGGAGGATTGGACCATTGGCTATGATCTGGAACGGGATAAGAAGCTGTACCACGTGACGGAAACGGGGATTGTAGTAGTTGAGGGAAACCGTTCTCCCGTGGATGTGGCGACACTCTTGGTCTAGCGGAACGTCCAAACTGGAAACATGTGCGGCGCGGGTTCCTTCCGGGACCCGCGCCGCTTTCGTTTGATGCCTAGTCCTGCCAGTATGTGACAAGCAGACCTTCACCCGCCACGTCCGCATCAATCGCGTATTCGGAAAGAAAGATGGAATTCGATCCGTCCTGCGATTCGACTTGGAAGGTCTCGGAAAAGCCGCCCGAGGCATTCGGCCAAAGGATTCGCGCCACTCCGGCGAGGGTGCCCTTGGTCATATTGGTCAGTCCGACGTAGGTTTTACCCGTGAGTCCCGGGATCACCTGGAAAAAGAGCTTGCAAGCTCGGATCGTGGGATCGGTGGTGAGCGGAACGGGTGTGCCGGGGGTCGTGACATTGACGCGGCCTTTGCTGTAAATGTTCATGTGGATCTCCTCGGAGGAGATAGTAGCCCCACTGAATCCGCAAAAAAGCGGCCCAAACCGAAAACCTATTGATTCCGAAGGAAATAGAGATCCGAAATTCTTGTTACCGCATTGGCCTGGAACTCACTTGGGCAGCGCAAAGGCGATATACATCCCACCCTGGGGACCGAACTTTCCGCTCTTGCCACCATTCGCGTGTACCACCACATACTGGCGGCCATCCACCGAATAGACCGCCGGCGTCGCATTTCCAGCGAATGGCAGGGTCGTCTCCCAGAGCAGTTTTCCCGTTGCCTTGTCGAACGCGCGGAATTTGCGGTCGAAGTTCGTCGCGGCGATGAACACCAAGCCTCCGGCGGTCACCACCGGTCCACCGTAGTTTTCGCTGCCCGTATCCTTCATGCCCTTAGCGGCCAAGTCGGGGTACTCGCCCAGTGGGATCTTCCAAGCGTACTCGCCGGTATTGAGGTTGATCGCGTTGAGGGTCCCCCACGGCGGGGCGACTGCCGGGTAGCCGTCGGGATCCAGAAATTTGTGGTACCCGGTAAAGCGGTATTTGGGCCTGGAGGCCGCTTCCGCAGAGGACTGCAATTCCTTGTCCTCGCCACTCAGGACGTATTTCGCCAGTGCCGCAACATCCTCGGCCTTTAGATTCGGATAGGACGGCATCCGTCCAGCCCCCGCCCGCACCACCGCCGCAATCTGCGCTTCCGTCCTTTGGCCACGCAATGCGGCAAGTGACGGGATCGACGGCGGCGCACCCGCCAGGGCATCGCCGTGGCAGACGGCGCAGTTCGTCAGATAGACTTGGCGACCGGAATTCGGTGCCGTGTTCGCGGCAAGACTGGAGGTCCAGGCCACATCGTTCGCATTCACGTACAAGAGGCCGGTTTCCGGATCGTAGGCGGACCCACCCCACTCGGCACCGCCGTCGAAACCGGGGAAAATGACGGTCTCCTTGTCGACCGCAAACGGGACGAACTGGCCGGCGCTGAGAAATGTCCGGAACTTGTCGAGGGCCCACGCGTGAACCTCCGGCGTCCGGTTGGACAGCATGTCCTCTGTCAACCGTTGGCGGGCAAACGGAGCAGGTTTGTTTGGCAATGGTTGCTTTTTGGCCGTGACTTCGCCGGGGGCCGTACTGGCTGGGTATTTGGATTCCCGAATCGGAAACAAGGGCTTGCCCGTTGCGCGCTCGAACAAGTACACCCAGCCCTGCTTCGTGGTTTGAGCCACGGCGTCCACGGCTTTACCCCCGTGCATCACGCGCACCAAGGTCGGCGGCGAGGGGAAATCGCGATCCCAGATATCGTGGTGGACGGCTTGGAAGTGCCAGATGCGTTCGCCGGTCGCCGCGTTCAGGGCCAAAAGGGAATCGGAGAAGAGGTTGTCGCCAGCGCGGTCCGCTCCGTAGAAATCGGTTGCTGCGGAACCGGTGGGCGCAAAAACAATCCCGCGCTCCAAGTCAACAGCCATGCCCGGCCAATTGTTGGCCGAACCGGTGTAGTTCCAAGCATTCCGGGGCCAGGTTTTGTAGCCCAATTCGCCCGGGTGGGGGATGGTGTGGAATTGCCATCGGAGCTTGCCCGTGCGGACGTCGAACGCCCGGATGTCACCGGGAGGCGAGGGAAGTGCCTCGGGAAGCCTCCCTCCAACGATCAGCAGATCCTTGTAGATGATTCCGGGTGTGGTCAGAACGTAGGACTGCTTGGCGGCGTCGCGTCCGAGGCCCTCCCGGAGGTCGATAGCTCCGTCCACACCAAACGTCGCGATCACCTTGCCGGTCCGGGCGTCCAAGGCGTAGATGCGGTCCTTCACACCCGCCAGAATTCGACGTTCCTCCCCCGATTCCCAGTAGACGACTCCCCGATTTGCCCCGCGCTGCGGCGTTCCCGAATCAAACCGCCAAAGCTCCTTGCCGGTGGCGGCATCGACGGCAAAAATCTTGTGGCGAGGGGTGACGCCGTACAGAACGCCGTGGACCACAATCGGTTGGGTCTGCGGATCGCCCGTGCCGTCGGCGGTATCGTACTGCCAGGCAACCTCCAGCTTCGACACGTTGGAGCGGTCGATTTGCTTCAA
Organism: uncultured Acidobacteriia bacterium; assembly: GCA_903893525.1. Taxonomy (GTDB): domain Bacteria; phylum Acidobacteriota; class Terriglobia; order Bryobacterales; family Bryobacteraceae; genus BOG-234. The sequence goes on from CAITMP010000971.1 coordinate 2,943, forward strand.
GCTGGAGTAGCGGGTCTGGTGGGAATCACCGCCATAGGAGGGCCAGTCGGTCTGCGCTTCGGCGGCGGCACAACTGACGAGGGCTATGGCTATGAGAAGTGATCGCATGTTGCGATCATTCTATCGAGTGCGCAAGTGTGGAATCTTCACTTCAGACAAGGTCTTCGATCCGCGCCGCAGCCAACGCGCGCTTGCTCTCTTCCCGAAGTTCGGCCGTGGAGAGTCCTGAATACCGGCGCTCCAGGAACTCTGGAACCGGCCCCAGACGCTCCAGCACCAGATGGAGGAACGAAAGTGCCGCAGCGCGCTCACCTTCCTGACGTCCTTCCTGACGTCCTTCCTGACGTCCCTGGTCCAAGCCCTTCTGCACCAGGGGACCGTAGACGTCGTGCTCGAGGTAATCTTCCAGAACAAACATTTTCTTTCCCTCCTCCTTCACGAACTCGCCCAACTGCCGCAATCCGGCCAACGTCAGCAACTGCTGGTACGCAACCCGGCGGTCGCCGTCGTCCAGTTCGGCGATCCGGCCCAAGATCCCAAGTACGGCATCGCGCTTGTCCCGCAGTTGCATTAGGACCGCAAGGATATTATCCCGCACATCCGGACTGGCTAGAAGCGGCTCGCCGTCCAATTCCCGCAGGTTGATCAAGACGTACGAGTATGAGATTCGTTTGGCCCTGTAGCGCGAGGGCATCCTCATCTTGGCCTTTCCCACATACAGCACATATTGGTCCGGAAAC
>CAITMP010000972.1 GCA_903893525.1 uncultured Acidobacteriia bacterium
GCCTGAGGGCGGCGGCGGCGGTGGCGGCGGTCGCGGTGGTTTCGGCGGCGGCGGCAACCGGAGTGGCGGCGGCGGCAATCGCGGCGGCGGCGGCGGTAGCCGTGGCGGCGGCGGCGGCGGCCAGCGCTGGTAGTCTGCCCCAAAAGGTCCCGGAACCATTCCGGTAGACCCCTGCATCAAATCTAGTAGTTTCCACCGCGCCGCTGGCTTTCCGGCCGGCGGCGCATTCTTTTGGAGGAACCCCTATGTCCGGTCGTGGACGACCGACGTTCAACAAACGTCAAAAAGAACAGAAGCGCAAAGAAAAACAAGCGGAGAAGGGAACCCGCCGGGACGAGCGCAAGTTGACTAGCGCCCCTCTCCCGGACGAGGAAACTATCGCTGCGGAAGCGCTGGCGGAGCTTGCGGAGAGGGCCCGTCTCGCCCTTGAGGAGCAACAGGAACTAGCTGGCCTGTCCTCCATAGAGCCCGACTTGGAAGAATACCTTCCGCCTCGGGGCTAAAGTGGATTTCAGCACCCGAGCCGCGCAAACGGCCCGCAACGGCCCAAGACAAGTTCAGCGCGGCTGGAGGGTGCTTTTTGGAAGAGAAGGCGATAATCGCCCGACCGCTAATCGGCACACCTGACAAATCGGATGGGGCTTGAGAGAATAGGCAAAATGCCCGCCAACACTCCCTCCGGCCAATCAGAACGTTTCGCCGACCCAACCATCGCCCGCTGGGACCGTTCATTTTTTGGACACCCCCGCGGGCTCTCCACGCTTTTCTTCACCGAGATGTGGGAGCGCTTCAGCTTTTACGGCATGCGCGCCCTCCTCATCCTATTCATGACAGCTACGGTTCAGCATGGCGGCTTGGGCTTTCCCACTTCCAAGGCTGGCGCAATCTACGGACTCTACACGGCCGCGGTGTACTTGGCCACCTTGCCTGGTGGCTGGGTTGCCGACCGCGTCATGGGACAACGCAAGGCGGTTCTGTATGGCGGAATCTTCATTGCGGTTGGTGAATTCTGCCTTGCGGCCCCCTTCACCGAAAGTTTCTACGTCGGCCTTCTGCTGATCATCATCGGCACCGGGTTGTTGAAGCCCAATGTCAGTACCATGGTCGGGGCGCTCTATACAATTGACGACGCGCGGCGCGACGGGGCATTCTCCATTTTCTATATGGGGATCAACTTGGGGGCATTCCTTTCCCCATTGGTTTGCGGATACCTTGGCGAAAACATCAACTGGCACTACGGTTTTCTGGCGGCGGGCATCGGAATGACGCTGGGCTTAGTCCAGTATCTGCTTGGAAGTCGCTATTTGGGAGTCGCCGGCCTGACGCACAGCGGGACCCCTGCCGATTCGAAGCTTTTCACCAGGATTGTAGTGGGTTCGGTGGCCGTCGTGGCTGTCTTGGCGGGCCTGCTGCAGTCCGGCATCTTGTCGGTTTCCCCGGAGGCAATTTCGAACGGCTTCGGCGTGGTGCTGGGACTGGTGGTCGTCGGCTTCTTCGGGTGGCTATTGACCGACAAGAGCTATACCGCGGTTGAAAATCGGCGTCTCTGGGCAGTGCTCGTTCTGTTTACCGCAGCAGTGCTCTTCTGGTCTGCGTTTGAGCAGGCTGGATCCACCTTGAACCTGTTTGCGGAGCGGAATACAAACCTCAAGACATGGGACTCGCCGTTATGGGGCTCGTTCCGAGCCAGCTATTACCAATCCTTCAACTCCATGTTCATGATTTGTGGGATGGCCGCGTTCTTCGCGTGGCTGTGGGTCAAACTGGGCAAGTACGAGCCATCCAGCACCACCAAGTTCACGGTCGGCCTGACTTTTGTGGCCTTGGGATTCGCGATTCTCATTCCGGTGGCTGGCTCCACGAACGTTAGTCCCTGGTGGCTGACCCTAACCTACCTGCTGCATACGATCGGCGAACTTTGCCTGAGTCCGGTCGGCCTGAGCGCGATGACAAAACTGGCCCCGGCGCGCGCGGTGGGGATGATCATGGGGGTTTGGTTCTTGGCGACCTCGGTCGGAAACTTCATCGGCGGGCGGATCGCCTCCGTCTACGAGTCTTTCCCGTTGCCAACTTTGTTCGGCCTTGTCGCGGCATTCTGCTTCGCGCTGGCTGTAATCCTGTTGTTCCTGATCAAACCGATGAAGCGGCTTTCGGAAGGAGTCAATTAACGTGGCGGAACTTTGGCGGTCCTACCGGGAGGAATTCCCGGTCACCAAGAACCTAATCTACCTCAACCACGCCGCAGTGGCTCCCCTGAGCCGCCGCTGTGCCTCGGCAATGCAGCATTTGGCGCAGGACGCCATGGATTTCGGCAGCTACCATTACGGCAATTGGATGGCGACCTACGCCGGCGTCCGGTCATCGACTGCGAAACTGATCAACGCGCGTCCCGAGGATATCGCGATCACGAAAAACACGTCGGAGGGAGTCGCGATTGTCTCCACAGGCTTCCGATGGAAACCCGGCGATGCCATGGTTGCGTTCACCGAGGAGTTCCCCGCCAACCTTTTTCCGTGGCGGAAGTTGGAGGAACAGGGAGTGGAAGTGCGCTGGTTGTCGATCTTCGATCCGCCCGAGAAGATTGATGAAGCCGCCAAAGGTGCGCGGCTGCTGGCCATCAGCTATGTCAACTACCTGAACGGACACCGTGTGGATTTGGAGCAGATCGGCGAAATCTGCGCACGGCACGGCTGCTTCTATTTTGTGGACGCCATTCAGGGCATGGGAGCCTTCCCCATCGACGTGGAGGCCGCCCACATCGACGCACTCTCAGCCGACGCGCACAAGTGGATGCTCGGGCCCGAGGGCTGCGCCGTCCTGTATGTCCGGCAGTCCAAACAAGACATGGTGGAACCAGTTCAGCTGGGCTGGACCAATTTCGCCCACTACACAGATTACGCTTCCCGTGACATGACTTTGCGACCCGACGCCGGGCGGTACGAGGGCGGGACGCTGAACACGATCGGCTGTTACGGGGTGCGGGCTGCTCTCGACTTGCTGCTCGAAGTCGGTATCGACAGGATCCAGCCAGCGGTGATGGCGTTGGCCGACCAGTTGGCGGAAGGCGCACGTGCAGTTGGGTTTGAATTGTCGGGAGACCGAAATTCAGCAACGGCATCCGGCATCGTCAGTATCCGCCGTCCGGGGATAACTTCCGAAAGCGCAGCGCAGATGATGGTGAAGCATTTGAAGGACAACAAGATCATCGCGGCGTCCCGGCAGGGGTGGGTGCGGTTCTCACCACATTTCTACAACTCGCCGGACGATATCGAGCGCGTGGTTGGAGTACTGCGGACGGTGTCTGGGGTCTAAAATAGGAACTCATGGCAAAGATCGGAATCATCGGCGGCAGCGGCCTCTACTCCATGCCCGGCTTCACGGCACAGCGTGAGGAAATTATCGAAACACCCTTCGGAGCGCCCTCCGACCCCTATGTGGTTGGTGAACTCGAAGGACACGAAGTGGCGTTTCTGGCCCGGCACGGACGGGGCCACAGGATTTCGCCATCGGAATTGAACTTCCGAGCCAACATCTATGGAATGAAGGCTTTGGGCGTTGAACGCATTCTCTCGCTTTCTGCCGTTGGGTCCCTGAAGGAGGAGCACAAGCCACTCGACTTCGTCATTCCCGATCAATTCTTCGACCGCACCCGGGGCCGCATCTCCACCTTCTTCGGCGAGGGATTGGTAGCCCACGTCAGCTTCGCCGACCCGGTCTGCCCGCAGTTGTCCCTGGCCGTCGAGGCCGCCTGCGCCACAGTCGGTGTCAACGTGAAGCGCGGCGGCACGTACCTTTGCATGGAAGGTCCGATGTTCTCCACCAAGGCGGAATCGAACATATACCGGTCATGGGGTATGGACGTCATCGGCATGACCAACCTCCAGGAGGCCAAGTTGGCCAGGGAGGCTGAAATTTGCTACGTCACGGTCGCGATGGTCACGGATTACGACTGTTGGCACGAAGGCCACGACGCGGTCGAGGTGACCGACATTATCCGCGTGCTGCTCCAGAATGCCTCGAATGCCTGCGGCGTGGTTGCCGAGGCCGTCAGGACGATGCCGGCCGAACGCACCTGCAAGTGTGGATCAAGCCTGCAACACGCCCTGATTACGGACAAGAAGGTTGTCCCCGAAGCCACGGTCAAGAAGTTGGGCCCGATTGTCTCCAAGTATTTCGTGTAGTGAAATTCTACAGGCCGCGCGGAATGGGGAGGAAATCCCCGTCGAACTCCTGCGGAACCTTGGCGCGGAATCGGCGTCGGAGTTTTTCCGTAGGGTGGTGGAACCCCTCTCGGACTCGTTCGAATCCGCCGATTCGATGGTCTATGGCCGTCTAATGCGGGCTTGGGACTTGGTGGGGCCCTCGTCCAAGCCCGAGCTTCCGGAAAATGCCGATGGCGTCTACGTCCTGTCCCGCGTGACCCTTGGCGCCGACATCAAGATCGTCAGTCCAATTCTGGATGCGATGAAGCGAAGATTTCCCGCTTCCCGAATCGTTTTCGTGGGCAACCGGAAATCGGCGGAGCTGTTTGAATGCGATAGCCGGATCGAGCACTTGGAGGCCAATTATCCCCGTTCGGGCAGTGTCGCGGAGAGAATCGGCTTCGCGGAACAGTTGCGGAGACAATTCGCGGGACCGAAGGTAATCGTGATTGATCCTGACTCCCGGATCAGCCAACTGGGCTTGGTCCCCCTCTGCGATCCATCGCGGCACTTCCACTTCCCCAGCCGCACAGTGGGTGGGGACGGACCAGCCAATCTCACGAGCCTAGTCCAGAGTTGGCTCTTGGAGATGTTTCGAATCCAAGGTAAGGCATATATCGCCCCGGCGGCCCAAGCCGCCGATGCCCCTCACTTCGCGGCGGTGAGCCTCGGTGTGGGTGGCAATGACTCCAAGCGGCTGCCGGGGAACTTCGAGGCACGCTTGCTGGGTGAACTGGGGTCCCAATTCCCCGCCCTGTGGGTCGACCGTGGCGCGGGTGGCGAAGAGGCCGGTCGAGTGACGGCGGCGGTGGAGGCATCCGGTGTCGCCAACAAAGTGCGCTACTGGGAAGGCAGCTTTGCGGCTTTCGCGTCCATTATTTCCCAATCAAGATTCTACGCGGGTTACGATTCGGCTGGCCAGCATGCGGCCGCAGCCTGCGGAGTCCCGCTATTTTCGGTCTTTGCGGGCGCTCCGTCCGAACGGTTTGAAAATCGGTGGACACCTTCGGGTCCCGGCACCGTTCATTCGGTTTCCATCAGGACACACTCGGCGGACGAGTGCATCGCGGAACTGGCCAAGGCCACCGCTATGATCAAGTTATAGATGCTGGCCGACAACCTTCAGCAGGTCCGAGAACGTATCGCGAACGCCTGCGCCCGTGCCCACCGCGACCCAGAATCCGTCAAACTCCTGGCTGTGACCAAGATCTTTGGTCCCGAAGTCATCCATGAGGGCTACGCGCTGGGACTGCGGGAGTTTGGCGAAAATTACGTCCAGGAAATGGAGCGCAAGTCCGCATCGGTGTCTGGATTGGCCGGGGCTCGGTTCCATCTAATCGGACATCTACAGTCGAACAAGACGAAAAAAGCCTCGCAACTCTTTTCCTCGGTCGATTCGGTGGAGTCCGCCAAGTTGGCCCGTCGTTTGGCGAGCGAAGGCGTGCCGCTGGACATCATGATTGAAGTAAAAACTTCGGATGAGGAATCAAAAACTGGTGCGGGGGAATCGGAACTGGCAGAAATTGTCGAAGCGGTCCGAGCACACCCGATCCTCAACCTTCGTGGCCTGATGACTGTACCGCCATGGTCGGAAGACCCGGAACTCTCGCGGCCATACTTCGCCCATCTGCGCAAACTGGCCGAACTGCACCGGATCCCCGAACTCTCGATGGGCATGTCGAACGATCTCGAAGTGGCAATTGAGGAGGGGGCGACTTGGGTGCGGGTCGGCACCGCACTATTCGGACGCAGGAAAAAGTTGTGACCGGCTGGCACCACGCGCCGCCCCCCGGATCGCGTTCGGGTGTTGCAGACTATGCGCAGCGGCTCGGAAATGCGCTCCAGCCATACTGGGATCCGGGCACGGATCTCTACCACATTGGAAACAACGGGCTGCATCGTGAGATTTACACCCGGGCCATCGAGCGGCCCGGCATCGTCGTGCTTCACGACGCAGTCCTGAACCATCTTCTACTGGGGACACTGGACCGAGAGCGGTACGTAGCGGAATTCGTCCACAATTACGGCGAGTGGCGCCGAGATTTGGCCGAGGAATTATGGGAACGCCGCGCCAGTTCCGGCGTCGACCCGAGATACTTCGAGTTCGGCATGCTGCGGCGTGTGGTGGAGGCTGCTCGACAGGTCGTGGTCCACAATCCCGGTGCCGCACGTCTTGCCCGTGAGCACGGGGCCGGCCAGGTTGCAACGATTCCCCATTTCTTCGAATTCGATGGGTTGCCGGATGCCTGTGACGCGGCCAGATTTCGACAACGGTTGGGAATTGCACCATCCACGGTGCTCTTTGCGTGTTTTGGCTATTTGAGGGAAACCAAGCGGCTGGGACCAACCCTTGGCGCATTCAGGAGGCTGAACGCCATCTACCCGGATTCGGCCCTTCTACTGGCCGGAGAGCCCGTTTCACCGGCATTGGAACGATATTTGTCGTCGGAAGCGCAGCATCCGGCCATTTTTCGGCTCGGACACATGCCCGAATGGGATCTGCTGGTGGCGGCGGAAGCGGTGGACTGTTGCGTCAACTTACGATATCCAGCAGCGGGCGAAACGTCCGGCATCGCCATTCGTCTGATGGGGATCGGAAAGCCCGTCATCCTCTCAGAAGGGGAAGAAACGTCGGACTTTCCGCTGGGCACTTGCCTGAAGGTCCAGGCCGGCGTGTCGGAGGAACCGGAACTCTTCGAACTCATGGCGTTGCTTGCGGCGACACCTAGCTTGGGCCGGGCAATCGGCGCCACTGCCCGAAAACACATTGCGACCCGCCACAATTTGGAAGTCGTGGTGGAAAAATACTTGCGGCTTTTGCGAACATAAGAGATAGATGAGCGACGGAACACTCGTTCAACCCCGGGTTAGCGTGGTAACGCCGGCGTACAATGCCGGGCGCACACTGGCGCGCGCATGCCGATCGGTGGATTGCCAAAGCCTGGCCGATTGGGAACACATTATCGTGGACGACGGTAGCACTGACGAGTCGCCGCGAGTTCTTGCGGAACTGCATCGGACGTCCAAGCGACATATCCATCGAACGGAAAACCGCGGCCAGAGCGCCGCACTGAACTTTGGTGTGCGTGCATCGCGCGGCAAGTATATTGCGTTTCTCGATGCCGATGACGAGTTCCTTCCAAGACACCTCGAACTTCGGGTGGAACAGATGGAGGCGGAACCGGAGCTTGACCTCACATGGGGTGGCGTTGAGTTGGTGGCATCCGCAGGAGACCAGGTCCAAGTACCTGATCTCGAACGGGGCTGTGGCTGGATCGATGTGGGCAAGTGCGTAGTGCAGGGCACCCTGTTGGTCCGCCGACATGTCTTCGAAGCCATCCTGTTCACCGAAGACCGCAGCATTTGGTATCAGGACTTCGATTTTGTTCGAAGGGCAAAAGCGCACTCCTACCGTTGCAAGAGGTTTGAGCAAGCAACGTACCGCTACTACCGGGATTCAGGAACCAGCTTGGTGGACAAGGCCAAGGCCGCGTGGGCTGGAGGTTCGGCATCAAACGAGTAGGCGGATGCGGATCCGGGCAATCACCTCCCCCGAGATCATTTGCCAAGACCGGGCACCCGCCTGTCCTAGCTTCTGTTGTAACGTAAAACTGGGGCATCGCGCCAGTGCAAAATAGACGCTCAGGCTGGGTTTCCACAGTTCTTTTTAGCATTGGAATCAATCGCTTACAAGCACTCCCTGTGGATCGCTTGTGGATAAAACGGAGAACACGTGAACTGTTTTGGAATTGACGCACTCTCGGGCTTGCCGATCGAAGTGGTATTCAACGAAAGAATCGAACAGGTGCGTCCAGTGGCTGCGGACATCGCCGGAGACCTGATGCTCGCGCCGGGTTTCGTTGACATCCAAGTCAACGGCTTCGCGGGAGTGGACTTCAATGATCCCCATGTTTCCGTGTCCGACGTGGAAAAAGCGATCGCGACGATTCTCGCCACCGGTACCACCAGGTGCCTGCCGACGGTGATAACCGGTGGCCCCGACGAAATGCGTGCCTGCCTACGCAGCCTGCGCCGCGCACAGCGTGAGATGCCCGATGGTGCAGTCATCGCCGGATTCCACGTTGAGGGCCCGTATATCGCAGCGGAGGACGGCCCCCGCGGCGCACATCCGTTGCGCTGGGTTCGGCCACCCGACTTCGATGAATACCGCCGGTGGCAGGAAGCCACCGATGGTGGAGTCAGGCTCGTTACGATCTCGCCGCACTGGCCTCAGGCCCCCGGGTGGATCGCGCGAGTAGCTGCGGACGGCGTGGCGGTTTCGATCGGCCATACCAATGCGTCGGCGGACCAGATAACAGCGGCTGTGGATGCCGGAGCCACGCTCTCCACACACCTTGGAAATGGAGCCCACGCCGTGATGCGCAGACATCCGAACTACATCTGGGAACAGCTGGCCGAAGACCGGCTTTCGGCCAGTTTTATCGTGGATGGAATCCATCTGGGCAAGGCCTTTCTGAAGACCGCCTTGCGGGCGAAAACCATCGAACGCTCTGTGTTGGTTACAGACGCATCCTCGCCTGCCGGGGCAACTCCGGGCCGCTACAGGCTGGGCGAGCAGGAAGCCGACCTGACGGTTGACGGTCGCGTCGTACTGGCAGGAACCGACCGGTTGGCAGGATCGGCGCTGCGAATGAACGACGGAATTGCGCTTCTAACCACGATTGCGGGGATTTCGATTCAGGATTCAGTCCGAATGGCCACCGTCAACCCTGCGTCGATTATCCGGTTGGGTCACAGAATGAAGGGATTGCAACCCGGAGAGCTCGCAGATGTGGTCGGGTTCCGGCTCAAAGCGGGGAAGGTTGAAATCGAGTCGGTCTGGGTTTCAGGAACAGAGAAAGCCACCTTGCGGAAGCCCCGGAAGTACTAGTACAATTGAGGGGCGGAGAAAAAAAACGGCAGGCACTCGGAGAAGATACCTGCCGTGCGCCCTATGAACCGGTGGAGGGTCGGAGGAGCCACTGCCATCGGCGGAGATATCCCGTCCTCGGCTAGGCCTCGGCAGGGCATCTCCCCGGACAAATTCGGGTGCGGCCCCGCCCGCATGCGAAGCGTGATTCGCACACAAAACCGCCAATTTTTAAGCTATCACATTTGCAGCACGAATGCAGGACTTTTTGTGTAGACCTAACATACCTGCGGTTATTGGATGGACATACCCGACTGTTCGCTCGTCGAAACCAAGCCGTCAAAGATTGCCAGAACCTGTTTTCGGTACTGGTAGACACGGTCCAAGTCGGACCGGAAGTCGCCGCGAAACTCTTTCCCCCGCAACCAACGCGTCACAACCGGCCGCGGAACATCGATATCCTGGCGCAGCTCTTGGAGGGAATGCCCGCGAAGAAACAGCCCGTAAAAGAAGGCAGCTTCCCTTTGTGGCGCCAGCGGATCTGAGTCGTCTCGAATATTCATCGCGTTCGTGCTACCGGGTAACGAAAAAGCCATTTTACGCATGGATGCCCCGGCAGATCAAGTAGTGTTTCAAATTTGGAAAGCCCGCAAAAAGAAGGGCCCGGCACGGAGACGGCTCCGACCGGGCCCAATCTTCCATTTCGAGATTACAGGTTTGCGTCGATCAGCTTCTGCAAGTCCGCTTTGCCTGTCGCACCGACAATCTGGCCCGCCACCTTGCCGCCCTTGAACAACAGCAGGGTCGGAATGCCGCGTACTTGGTACCGCATTGCAATGGCACTATTGGCGTCGACGTCCAGCTTGCCAACTTTGGCCTTGCCCACGTATTCGTCGGCGATCGCATCCACGGTGGGAGCGATTTGACGACACGGGCCGCACCACGTCGCCCAGAAATCAACGAGAACCGGCGTCTCGGATTGAAGGACGTCCGTGTCCCAGCCTGCGTCGGTAAAGGTTACTGTGTTTGTTCCTGCCATATGATCCTCTTCACTTCAATTAGAGTCGGCTGGACCGGAAAGGATGCAAGGCGCTGTAAAGGCGCGCATACCCGGCTGCCGCTGCTTCCCACGAAAAGTCCTTGTTCATGCCGCGAACCATCATCCGCCGCCATGCCTCGCGGTCGGACCACGCCCGGACCGCCGCTCGCACGGTATCGAGAAGCGCCTGGCCCGTATAGTCACTGAATTTGAAACCTGTCGACTGTTCCGGCGGCCACGATTCAACGGTGTCCTCCAAGCCGCCAACCGCCCGGACAACAGGGACCGTGCCATACCGCAAGCTGTACATCTGGTTCAGACCGCACGGCTCATAACGGCTCGGCATCAGGAAAATATCGGACCCCGCCTCGATCCTGTGCGCCAACTGCTCATCGTAACCTACCCGCAAGCCAACCCTGTTGGGGTACCGGTCGCGAAGACCGCGGAACAGGCCATCGTACGGTGCCCCGCTGCCCAGGACCGCCAGATAGACATCGTCCTGGAAGAGCTGCCAGGCAACTTGGCCGATGAGATCAAACCCCTTTTGGTCTGCGAACCGGGACACGATGCCAAGAACGGGACGGTCCATCGCAGCTTCCGGCAACCCCAACTGGCGCAGCAGTTCACGCTTGCACTCCGCCTTGCCCGATAGGTCCGAAACAGAGTAATGCGCCGGCAAATATGTATCGGTCTCTGGATTCCAGACGCCATAGTCGACGCCATTGAGAATCCCCGTCACAACTTTCGACTTCGCCCGGAGCAGCCCATCGAGACCGAAACCGCCATCGGGGGTTTGAATCTCCCGTGCGTAGGTAGGGCTCACGGTCGTGATCGCATCCGCGTACACCAAGCCAGCCTTCAGAAGGCTGATGTTTCCCCAGAACTCGACCAAGTCGGCTCGGTACAACCAACCTGGCAGCGATAGCTCCGGCATTTTTGCCTTGGGGAATATGCCGCGATAGCCCATGTTGTGAATGGTCATCACGGTTTTTGCAGCCGCCAGCATGGGATCGGGATGCCCGCCGAACGCCTTCAGGTACAGCGGCAGCAGACCGGCCTGCCAATCGTGGCAATGGAAGATGTCGGCGGGAAAGTAGAGGCGGGATATCTCCAGTGCCGCCCGGCAAAGAAGTCCGAAACGCAAGTGGTTGTCACCAAACTCGCCATTTTGGTCGCCATACAGGCCGTTGCGCTCGTACAGACCCTGGTGCTCCACCAAGAAGTAGGTAACGCCATCCGACTCGAACCGGCACACGGCCGGATCAAAACGCCAACCACCCAATTCCAATGGCAGGCGCGTGTTGATCCTCTCCGCAGGCACCTGGAGTGCGCCCATGTATCGCGGCAGGACCACGGCGACCCGGTGGCCAAGCGAAACGAGCGCCTTCGGAAGTGCGCCCAGCACATCGGCCAGACCGCCGCTCTTGGCATACGGGGAGCACTCGGACGCAACCATTACGATGTTGAGCGATGCGGTGCCAGAGTCCATATTCACGGGTTCCAAATAATTGATGTTAAACTAACCGAAGCGGGCGCGCCCATATTGAAACACACCCAAGTCCCAAGCTTCGCAGTTTTGGCCGCCCTGTGCCTTGTCGGCGCGGGCACCACTGCCATTCCAGCACAGGCCGCGGACAACCTCCAGTTGGACGCCAATGAAAATCTCTTCTATGTCCTAGCTGCGATCAACGCGGCGGGCTACGACGAAGGTATTCGACTCCCGGACAACAATCCACTGCGGCAACAACTGCGGGATTACATCGCACAGGCCAACCCCGCAGTCCTGCCGGAACTCAGACGGTTCCTCGCAACCAACGGACGACGCAAGAGCGCCGCCGAAGACCTCTCGCAGTATATTTCCTATGCGCTTTCGGTTACAGGACAACCGGATTTCGCATGGCGCACCCGCGACGTGGAAATTCCGCCGGACGCCAAAGCCCTGGAGGGACTCACCCCGTTGTTGATCGATTTTAGTCGGCAGGTAAACCTTCCCGCCCTATGGCGAAAGGCCAAACCTGTCTACGAGCAGGAGTTGGAAAAGTACCACGCCCCGCTCATTTCGATGACGACAAAGATCGACGGCTACCTGCGGGTGTCCACCGCTGGCTATCTGGGAAGACGATTCCAGGTTTTCATCGACCTCCTGGCCAATCCAAAACAGGTACAGACCCGCAACTACGGCGACGATGCGTTCGTCATCGTCACGCCGTCAGCCCAGCTCCCGATGTATGATATCCGCCACGCGTACTTGCACTTCGAGATCGACCCGATCATGATCAAGTACGGCATTGACCTCCAGCAGAAGCGGTCGCTCCTGGATTTGGTCCAACTGTCACCACTAAACGACAATTACAAGAACGATTTCGTCCTCCTGGCAACCGAAAGCCTGATCAAGGCAGTAGAGGCTCGGCTGGATAAGAACAAGAACGCCATCGACATGGCAATGCGTCAGGGCTTTGTGCTGACCCAGTTTTTCGCCGAACAGCTTCCGGCTTTCGAACAACAGCAGCAGGGTCTCAGGTTTTACGCCGAGGACATGGTGCACGAAATTGACTTGAAACGCGAGAGCGCCCGGATCTCGTCCGTCAAGTTTGATTCAGGCCAGTTGCAGCGCAAGGCCAACCAGGTAGTCGTCGGTGAAGTGGCGCGATCTGCTGCCGCTCAAGCTTTGGAACAGGCCGAGGCCCAGTACACCGCCAAGAACCTCGACAAGGCGAAGGACTTGTATTTGAAGTCTCTGGAACAGAAAGGCTCCGAGGAGGAGCATTCGCAAGCTTGGTTCGGCATGGGGCGCATCGCCGCACTGCAGAGCCAGCCCGATGCGGCGGTCAAGCTGTTCGACAAGGCCCTCGGAGGCTCGCCGGACGCGTTCACCAAGGGGTGGAGCTATGTCTACTTGGCACGCTTGGCGATGGCAGCCAAGGAGTCCGACAAGGCGTTGGAGTACTACAAGCAGGCATTGGCGGTTCCCGGCGCGTCCAACATGGCCGCCGAGGCCGCCCGTAAAGAGTCACAATCCATTCAGTTGAAATTAGGAGAATCGAAGAGATGAGGCGCTACGCCATACTGACCGCGGTGCTGCTGGCCGCAACAGCCCAAGCCTTCGCCCAAGGCAAACAGATGAAGGTGAAGTCGAAGAAGGAGGCCGAGGCAGTCCAAGCACTTCTCCAGGCACCGGATCCCACCGCCCGCATCAAGGCAGCGGAAGAGTTGATTACCAAGTTCGCGGACACGGATTTCAAAGGCTACGCGCTGTATTTGGAAGCTGACGCATATGCGCTCTCCAACAACAACGAAAAGGCAATTGTGTACGGCGAGCAAGCTCTCGAAGCCGATCCCAAGAACTTCCAAGCAGTTGTTTTGATGGCACGCACTTACGCCCTCACCACTAAGGCTGGCGACCTCGACAAGGCGGAAAAGATTGCCAAGATCAACAAGTACGGAGCGGACGCGCTGGAACTGCTGAAAACAGCTGAAAAGCCGAACCCGCAACTATCCGACGCCGACTGGACCGCGACCAAGAACGACTTCATGGGCCAGACCTACTTCGCCCTTGGCTGCGCGGCTGCATATGCCAACAAGATGGACGACGTGGCGGCTGACTTCCAGAAGGTCGCCGACTTGGATGCCGATCCGACCGACCTCATCCGCGCCGGTCGCGTACTTCTCGACGTAAAGAAATACGAACAGGCTGTGACTTGGTTCGACAAAGCGGCGGCAGCACCGAACGCCAACGCCCAGATCAAGGACATCGCCAGCAAGGACAAGGCCCGAGCCCAGGCCATGTTGCCCAAGAAGTAGACTCCGCCATTGGAAAAGCAAAACCTCGCCGAACTCGAAGAGGTTCTCGCCTATCGCTTCTCGGACCGAAAGC
>CAITMP010000973.1 GCA_903893525.1 uncultured Acidobacteriia bacterium
AGCGGGCGGCCGACGGGCCGTTGCGACACGGCGGATGTCGAAATAGCCGAGGCACCGCTCACGCTCTGGTGGTTCAAGGTGAAAAAGACCACAAGGATATCTGGCAGTTGGACCGTGCAGATGCCGGAAGTGTCGCTGACGCCGGTCCGGCTGTCGATCAAGATGTAGTCGTACTTGGCCCGCATCGCACCGATTGCATGGTCGAGGAAGGCCCCGCCCTGCAGGCGCTCATAAAAGGATTGCCACTCGAAGAAGTTCACACGGGACGCGTAGGACGGTCCCTGCCTCCCGGATGGAACAAAGTCAATCCGGCCGAATCCGTCGGAATCCCACAGTAGCGGCACCGCGAACCGTTGCAGATTCGCGTACGGGGCATACCAGGGTGCCTGCGCGCCGTCGGAGCCACTGGAAGTGGAATCAGGGGAGGTGGAGGTGCGTGAAGCCGCCGCCGCGGCGTAGTCCACCACGAAATCGATCAGACCCGGCGTTTCCCGTAGCTCCGGATCGCTGAGAAACGGACCGAAGTACTTGTGCAGGCCCGGTGCCTCCAAATCCCAGTCGATCACTAGAACCCGCTTGCCGTTGGACGCCAAGAGCCACGCGATGTTCGCCAGTGCCATCGAACGGCCGGTGCCGCCCTTGTACGAGTAGAAGGTAAGGACCTTGCCGTCAGGCACCGGCGGCTCCTTGGCTCTGGCTGTTGGCCACCACTGGAGGGGGGGCGGCGGTCAAACCCATCGCGGCGGTTTTGGCTTGGATCGCCCGCATGTGGATCTCCATCAAGACCGACTGGATTTCCGCCTCCAACGCCGCCCGCGTGTCCACCTGGTCGCGGAAAAACACCGGATGCCGCACCGCCACCGCCACCGTGGGCAAAGCCTGCGCCACCGCCGCCTTCAACTCTGCCGCGCGACGCATGGACTCGCCGTCGCCGCCGTTCCAAACCACGATGAAGGCCCGTCCCGGTTTCACCGCGTCGCAACACGCCATCAGGGCCCGATATTGCGGCAGGGTCAGCGACCAGGGATCCACCAGAATCACCAGGATGGCGTGCCTAGCTTCCGACTCCGTCAGGAAGGCTCCGGTCCTGCCGTCCAACGGGAGCGACGAATCGCAGCTGAATCCCTCGCGGTCGGCGGCGCTGATGGCGATTACGTTAATCCTGGTGCTGTCCGCCGGCGAAAATGGCGCCCAGTCAATTCCGCCAAAGTCGCCATAGCCGCCGGACTCGCGGTTCAGTTCCGCCTTCTTGGCTGCGGCGCACACAAACCGCACCAATCTCATGTTCACGGGTTCAGCCGCAGCCGCAGCCGCCTGGTTGACCGCCGCAAACGCGGACGGGGCGGTCCGCAAGTCGGGGAGCACGCCAAGCGCCGACGGTTCCGGGGCTTGGTGGGCTAGTACCCTCAGGCGATCCGCAAACATCCGGACCAAGGTCCTGTAGTCCGCCTCGAAGCCCGGCGTCTCCAGGATGTGCTTCAGGCCGTGGTCCAAGTACGATTTCGGGTATTGAGCGGACCAAGCCTGCAAGTCGCGGACCCTTGGATCGGCAGGCCACTGTTCCTCCAAGATCGGATACAGCAGCACGGGCAGAATGGGGCGGCCCGGTTGGAAGAAGAGCTGGAACTCCTTGCCGCAGTAGGTCCGGCGGAAATACCGGGGCGAGTACAGGGGCATCAAAACTCTGGCCGCGTGGAGCTTGGCGGATAGCTGCTGCGGCCAGTAGTCGCCGGGCTCCAATCCCGCGTCCAAATAGCCCACATTGGCCACATTCAAGTCGTCGATTCCGGCGATCTGAATCAACCGGTTGGCGACGTCGGCCCGGAAACGCTGCACATCCGCGTCGAGGTCCGTACCGCGGGCGTAGCTGACGAAAAACCAAGGGTCTGCCGGAACTTTGGAGAGATCGACTGGCACGCGTGAGGCCATCGTAGCATGTGCGGGCACGCCCGGAAATGCTCAGAACCCACCAACAGGATGGGACAACCAAAAGCAAGATGGCCCCGGAGAACGCTTACACCGTTTCGCGGACATCACCGCCGCCGCAACTCCCGGAGAAGGGCTACCCGTCGCCACCCCCTCTGCGTCAGCCACAAAAATCCTCACGTTTCCCCATTTTCCCCCAACCCTAACAAACCAAAAGCAAAACCGCCCATTTTACACAAGTAGTACGAGCGGCCTATGGTTCGTTTTCCACCCTGTTGGTAAGTCTCGCGGCGGGTTGGCATCCCGCAAGTCTCCGATCCGTCCCAGGATCCGGTGCAGCGCCCGTTCTCGGCCATCCAGCCGCATCAGCACCGCAAGCGGACGGGCCGCGCGTG
>CAITMP010000974.1 GCA_903893525.1 uncultured Acidobacteriia bacterium
AACGCGTGCCCGGAATGCGGCCCTTCGCTCGAACTACTCGGCGAAGCTTTCGCCGATATCCCAGCCGACGACATCCCAACCCGCGCGCGCGAACTCCTGCTTTCCGGCAAAATTCTCGCAGTCAAGGGCTTGGGAGGCTTCCACCTGGTCTGCGACGCCACCAACGAGGCGTCGGCGGCCCTCCTGCGTGAGCGCAAACGCCGCAGCGGCAAGGCATTCGCCGTCATGGTGCGCTCGCTCGAAGCGGCCAACCAGATCTGCCTCATCTCCGACGCCGAACGCCGGTTGCTCGAAGGCCCTCGCAGACCGATTGTTCTCTTGACGGCGCTTCCGGGCACAGGCATCGCTCCCAGCGTCGCCCCCGGACAGAAACGGCTCGGACTCATCCTCCCTTACACGCCGCTTCACCACCTGCTCTTCGACGATTCCCTCCCGGCCCTCGTCATGACCAGCGGCAACCTCGCCGACGAGCCCATCGTCAGCCGCAACGAAGACGCTTGGCCACGCCTGCACACCCTGGCCGACCATCTTCTTCTCCACAACCGCCCCATACAAACCCGCGTCGATGATTCCGTTGTCCAGGTCTTCGAAGGCCGGGAATACCCCGTGCGCAGATCCCGGGGTTATGCGCCCGAGCCGATCGCCCTTCGCTACCCGATGGCATCCGTGCTCGCCTGCGGCGGGGAACTGAAGAACACGTTCTGCCTTACGAAAGGCACCTACGCCATCCTCAGCCAGCACATCGGCGACCTCGAAAACTTGGAAACGATGGCTTTCTTCCGCGAAACCCTCGCCCATCTTCAACGGTTCTTCCGGGTTCACCCCATCGCGGTGGCGCACGACCTTCATCCGAACTACCTCAGCACACGTTTCGCACTCCAAGACTCCGGACTCCGCCCAATGGCAGTCCAGCACCACCACGCCCACATTGCGAGCTGCATGGCCGACAACGGACTCGACGGCACGGTCATCGGAGTCGCCCTCGACGGAACAGGATACGGCACCGACGGCAACATCTGGGGTGGCGAATTCCTCGTCTGCGACTTCCTCGACTTCCAGCGCGCGGGCCATCTCGGCAACATTCCCCTCGCGGGAGCCGACGCCGCCGTCCGCCAACCCTGGCGCAGTGCGTTGGCCTACCTCGTCGCAACATTCGGCACCCTCGACCGGCACCCGTCGCTGCCAATTTTCCGCGACGTGCCTGCCGAACAGCGCAGCGTCGTCACCACCATGCTGGAGCGCAGCCTCAACACCGTTCAGACATCCTCCTGCGGTCGCCTCTTCGACGCCGTCGCCTCGCTCATTGGCCTCCGCCACCAGACAACCTACGAGGGGCAAGCAGCAATCGAACTCGAAATGCTAGCCTCAAACGCCCGCGGTATTTATGATTTCGCCATCTCGGAGCAAATCCCGTTCCAGATCGACCTCCGGCCCACTGTTGCCTGCATCGTCCGCGAAATGCGTCTCCGTACTTCCCCGGCCGACATCTCCGCGCGTTTCCACTCCACCCTCGCCCATATCGTCGCCGATAGCTGCGCCCGCATCCGGGAGCAGCACGGTTTGAACCGCGTCTGCCTCAGCGGTGGCACGTTCCAAAACCTCCGCTTGTTGGGCCAAACCACCGCCCTCCTGCGCCAAGCCGGATTTGAAGCGTTCGTCCACCACCGCGTCCCGGCCAACGATGGCGGGCTGTCCCTCGGACAGGCCGTCATCGCCGGCCACCGCCTCTGCAACCAATTCTGAGACTGGGCATCCAAGAAGGGGCTGTATAGAAAATGAAACCCACCCTCTTCGTCTCCCACGGTTCCCCGTCACTCATGCTGGAACACGGTGGTTCCCGTGATTTCCTTGCCGGACTCGGCACCCGTGTTGGACGTCCGACCGCCATCGTCTGCGTCACCGCCCACTGGGAGTCCGTCAAACCCGTCGTCAGCCTTGCAGCCCACCCCGAAACCATCCACGATTTTTACGGTTTCCCCCCGGAGATGTACCGCATCCGCTATCCGGCCCCCGGCGACCCGGCCCTCGGCCAACGAATCCTCGGCCTGCTTTCCAACGCAGGCATTCAAGCGTCCGGCGACGCGGGGCGGGGAATTGACCACGGCGTCTGGTCCCCCCTCGCACTTATGTACCCCGCAGCCGATATCCCCGTCGTCGCGATTTCGGTCCAGCCCGGACTCGGTTTCCACGACCACCTCGCCGTCGGCCGTGCCCTTCGACCGCTGCGCAATGAAGGTGTTCTGATCATGGGGAGCGGTTCGGCAACCCACAACCTGCGCGAACTCGGTCGCCAAACGCCGCACGCGGCCACTTTCGAGACTTGGCTCGTCCAAGCAGCCCAGGAGGGACGCGCCGACGACATCGCCCACGCCGACACCCTCGGACCCCACTACCTCCGGAACCACCCTTCCCCGGAACACTTCCTCCCCATCTTTGCCCCGCTAGGCGCCGCCTGCGATGATTCCGGTACCACGGCAAAGGCCGAAGCCCTCAATCGCGTCTTCGACTACGGGTCCCTCTCCATGGCCGCCCTTCTCTGGCGCTGATTGAACGGTTTTGCCGCTGGGACATGCTAGAATCAATCTCCAATCACTTTAGTCTTGGAGGTAGCGTTCGATGTTAGTAGCAGGATCGTCCCGTCGATTTCAGGTGCTTGGCCTCCTTGGCCTGCTTTTTGGTTGCATGTTCGCGCGCCAGTCGCTGATGGTGGGTCAGGTTCGCCGCGCCGGAGCTCCGGCAACAGCGGGTGCACCGGCGGCACCGGTTGCGGCGGGTGCCGTGGACCGCGACTTTGTGCGGGAAAACTACACCAAATTCGAGTACAAGATTGCCATGCGGGACGGCGTCAAGCTGTTCACGTCGGTCTACATCCCCAAAGACGTGTTCTCCGATGCGCGCACTTATCCGATCATGCTGCAGCGCACGGGTTACTCGGTTGCGCCCTACGGCATTGACCAGTACCGCGCCAACCTCGGACCGTCCGAGTTGTTTGCCCGCGAGAAATTCATCTTCGTTTACCAGGATATCCGTGGCCGCTATCTTTCCGAAGGCGACTATGTGGTGATCCGGCCGATCAAGCCTGTCAAGACAGGACCCAAAGATATCGACGAGGCCACCGATACTTACGACACGATTGACTGGCTGGTGAAGAATTTGCCGGGAAACACGGCGAAAGTCGGTATGTATGGAATCTCGCAACCCGGATTTTATGCCACGGCAGGGTTGATTGACGCCCATCCGGCCTTGGTTGCGTCCGCCCCCCAGGCCCCCGTGACGGATTACTACATGGGCGACGATTCCTACCACAACGGCGCGTTCATGCTGGCGCACCGATTCGCGTTCTACCAAGGCTTCCGGGCGCGCGAGGGCTCGGATCCGGAGCTTCCTCCGGCCGCTGCGCCCTTTAGTTTCGGTACTCCCGACGGGTATGATTTCTATCTCGAAATGGGCACGCTCGCCAATGCCAATGAGAAATACTTCAAGAACAAACAGCCGTTGTGGAATCTGAATGTTGACCACACGACTTACGACGAGGTCTGGCAATCACGTGCTGTTTGGAAGCACTTGAAGAATATTAAGCCTGCAGTGATGCTTGTTGGCGGCTGGTATGACACCGAAGATCCGCAGGGCCTGTTGCGCCAGCATTACTTCATGCGTGCCAACAATCCTCCGTCGGTGGAGATGCTGGTGATGGGTCCTTGGAACCATGGCGGGTTCGCGCGCGGCGACGGCGACCGCCTCGGCAATGTCAACTTCGGCTCCAAGACCGGACTCTATTACCGGCAAAACATTGAACTACCGTTCTTCCTCTACCATTTGAAAGGACGTGGCGATGGCCAGTTCCCCCAGGCGCATGTTTTCCAGACCGGGGTCAATGTTTGGCGCAAGTTCCCCACTTGGCCTCCAGCTGCAGCGAAACCGACCAACATCTATCTGGGCGGGCAAGGGCGGATCGAATGGCAGCAACCCGCGCAGGCTGCCTTTGATGAATATCTCTCCGATCCCAACAAACCTGTTCCGTATGTGAACGCCCTCAGCACGCGGGTCATCAACAGCTACATGACCGAAGACCAGCGCTTTGCGGCAGCACGTCCCGACGTTCTTGTCTACAAGACCGAGGTTCTCGACCACGATGTGACTGTTTACGGCACCATCAATGTGGATCTGAAAGTCTCGACGACCGGCACGGACTCGGACTTCGACGTGAAACTAATCGACGTCTACCCGTCGGATTCGCCCGACTACAACGCGGCTCCACCCGCAACGCCGCCAGCAGCCGGTGCCCCTGCGCCAGTGTCCCCGATGGGCGGCTACCAGCAGCTGGTCCGTGGCGAGCCCTTCCGGGGAAAGTTCCGGAAGAGCTTCGAAAAGCCCGTCCCGTTTGATCCGGGCAAGCCGGACCGGATTGCGTTTCCGATGCCCGACATTGCCCACACCTTCCGGGCCGGCCACCGCATCATGGTCCAGATCCAGAGCACTTGGTTCCCGTTGACAGATCGGAATCCGCAGAAATTCATGGATATTCCCAAGGCGCTCAAGACCGATTTCGTGAAGGCGACACAGCGCGTCTACACCGGCGGACCGGATGGATCGAAAATCACGCTCAACATCGAACAGTGAATATCCCGGCAGGTGTATGCGCATGGATTACCATTGGCTTTATGAAAACCTTAGTGGCACTGGCTTTTGCGCTGTGCATGAGTATGTTTGTCTCCACTGCTTCCGCCGGAATGATCGGGACGCAGGTGTCTCTTTCCCTATATAAAATGACGGCTTCGGGACCCTCCCTGCTGTTCAACCTGCCTGCCACGACTGTCGTCGATCCGGGTGTGGAGTTCAGCTTCGGCGGGGCTTTGACTGCCAATTTCACCGATACGGGCATGAGCCTTCATTTTGCGCTGGCCGACTGGCACAGCGATGAGCTCACGTTCACCTTTACCGATTCGACTGCCGGAGCATTCACAGGCCTGTCCGTCACTTCGAACACCTTTCCTGCTCCCAACGCAGCCAATGGGCCAATCACCACGCAGCCGTTGTTCACCAACAACGGCACGGTGCTGAGCTTTAGCTGCTGCTCGCAGAACCTCTTCTACGCGAACGCGGACTTCACGGCCACATTCGGTCCCGGAAGCTCGTCGACGGTGCCGGAACCCGCCACGGTGGCTTTGGTCGGCGTGGGAATCGCGGCGCTCGGCACGCGCCGCCGTCGGTAACGCTGGAATCAGTGTGCGGACTGCGGACGCCTGATCGTTGCGCAGTCCGGCATGCTAGCCTGAAAGGGCTTTCGAGAGCGAGCGGATCTTGTAGTAGGGAAGCTGGTGGAAATCCAGCACGGCCCAGCCACTGTAAGCGCCGAGGGCCCGTTCACATGCCACTGTCCTTTCAGGATGGGAAGGCGAACGGGTGCCGATGACACGCAAGTCAGGAGACCGATCCGCACGACCCGGCAATGTTTGCCGGAACAATCTCCTTGGCAGAAGGGTCGGCAGCTTGGGGCTGCCCGATACATGCAAATCAAACGAACCGCGTCGCCGGTGGCCGTGTGTGCCGCCGTTTTGTCTATTTTCGCCCAGTCCTGCTTGGCTTCAGATCTTGCGGGGGTGGTTATCGACCCCACAGGTCGACCCATTGCCGGGGCTCAAGTCGCGGTGGTGAATGCCACCGGGGTCATTATCGAACAGGTCACCGATTCCGGTGGCCGGTATTCCCTCCATCTCTCCCCGTTGTATGAGGAGGCGCAAATCCGGGTGGCTGCGTCAGGTTTCCAGACCACCACGGTTGCAACGGTTGTGCAGAGAATTCAGTTGCCGCTCGCGCCGAGGGCCGATTCGGTCAGCGTGGTTGGCTCCGCGATTGATACGCCGATGTCCGAACAGGGGTCCAGTGTTACGGTCATCGGCGCTGCGGAAATACGTGAACGCAACGAGGGACAGGCTGTCGACCTACTCCGCCAAGTGCCTGGAATTGCCTTGGCGCAGAGCGGGGGGCGCGGGACACTGACCAGCATGTTCGTGCGGGGCGGGGAATCCAAGTACAACCTGGTGATGCTCAACGGTATCCCGATCAGCAGCTTCTACCAGGGCGGTTTGTTCGATTTCGCGCATGTGCCGGCCGATTTCCTGGATGAAATCGATGTCGCGAGGGGGCCGCAGTCCGCAGCCTACGGATCATACGCGTTGGCCAGCACCGTGAACTTCAAGACCCGCGCTCCGGAGGACGGTCCCACGATGGATCTTTCGGCGGAAGGCGGATCGCATGATTGGAGCCGGTTTGCGGGGTCCGGATCCTATATGCTGCCACGGAACTGGGGTTTGTCGGTCGCGGCCTCGGCCATGAATGGCAACGGCGAGACACGCAATGGCGACTACCGCAACGACAATGGTTTTCTTGCCCTCTCCCACCGCTGGATGACCCAAAGCCTCTTCGCATTCGGCAATTTTGATTCCAACGAAGTCGGCAGTCCAGGCGCATGGGGCTCGAATCCGAAGGGTTACTTCGGTGGTCTCGACAAGATCAGCCGCAGTCGGAACAACACTTCGGTGTATGGGCTCCACTACCGCAACGACCTTGGCGAGAAGCTCCGCCTGGAGCTGATTTCGGGTCTATTTCTGAACAACAGCGGCTTCCTCTCGCCGTACGGGTACAGTTTCAGCAAGGACCTTCGGGCCCATGCCGACGCACGTGCCACCTGGGCGATTCTCCCCCACTGGACCATGGCGGGTGGCTATGCCTTCGAACGCGAGGAGATGCGGAACACCTACGTGACCGATTCCACGGGCAGAAAATTTCTGCTCCGGCGCGACAACAGCGGCATCTATTGGGAGAACCACTTTTCATACCGCAACTTCTTCGCCAACGCGGGATTGCGCGAGGAGATCTACCAAACGCCTTCCGAGCCCGGCAACAAGTTCGGCTATCCGCCCCGTCCGGAATTCGCCCCCCGTACCGATACCAAGCTGACCCCCAAGATTTCCGGCGGCTACGTGGTCAAGACCGGGGAGCGGATCCACGCCTCCTTCGGCACCGGAATCCGGCCTCCCGGTGGGGCGGACTTGGCTTTCACGAACAATCCGGCATTGAAGCCGGAGCGCACGGTCAGCTACGATTTCGGTGTTGAGCAGACCCTTTGGGCCGGGCGGCTTGCCTTGGATGCCACTTGGTTCCACAACGATTTCAAGGACTTGATCGTGAGCGCCGGGGGATCGTTGGCGAAACTGACCTCCTATTCCACGGACAATCTTGCGAACGCCCGGACGCGTGGTGTGGAGACTACAGCGCGTTACAGGCCATCGGTCAAGGTTTCATTTACCGGCAGTTACACGTGGCTGGACACGCGTGTGTTGTCCATCAACGGTGGAAACGGTTTGGTGCAGCAGTACTACACTCTGGGGCAACCGCTACTCCGTCGCCCGAAACAGTCCGGCACGCTTGAGGCGTCCGGGTACTACAAGCGGTTGTCCGGTAATGTGACCGGCTATTTCCGTGGACAAACGCGCGATGCGGAGGCAAACTATGGCCTCTCCGGTGGGCAGTACCTCAATCCCGGCTATGCGAATATCGGGCTGAACCTGAACTACCGGCTGCTGCGCGGCACTACCGTCTATGCGAATGTGCGCAATGTTCTGGACCGGCGCTACGAGGAGATCTTCGGCTACCCGGCTCCATTGCTCAACTTTGTGGCTGGCGTGAAATGGAACTTGGCGAGGAGTAAATAGATGTCCGAAAGCTTCAATGAACCCCGGTTGGCCATCAACCGCGTCTACACCAAACGGGGCGATACCGGTGAGACAAGTCTGGTGGGCGGCCAACGCCGCCCCAAGGATGACCTTCGGATCGAAGCTTACGGGACCATCGACGAACTGAATAGCTTTATTGGCATGGCACGCCATTCGGCTATCGAGCTGTCGTTGGAGGAACTGGCGGACATACTGAAGCGGGTCCAGCACGAGCTGTTCAACGCCGGGTCCATTCTGGCGACTCTGCCGGAGGATGTTCACCCCAAGCAGGCCCGCGTGACGGAATCGGACTCAGCTCAGTTGGAGCTAGAGATCGACCGGATGAACGATGAGATTCCCGAACTGCGCTCGTTCGTGCTGCCCGGCGGGTGCCGCCTGAACGCTGAATTGCACGTTTGCCGGACCATTTGCCGACGTGCGGAGCGGTTGTGCGTGACGCTGGCACGGGAGGAGGATGTTCCGGTTGAGATCGTCCGATACCTGAACCGTTTGAGCGATGCGCTGTTTGTCTGGAGCCGGTGGGCTAGTCATAGGCTAGGAATTGAGGAGACCCTGTGGCAGCCGAATTTGGCTTCTTCGGGTCTTTCCTAGCCGGATCTCAGCGGACGGCCCTGACGTGCAGCCGTTCGCCCTTCTCGTTGTAACTCACCACGCCAGCCGCAAAATCCAGTGTCCATGCGGTTTCGCCGCCACGTCCAATCTGGGTCGTTGACGACCAATACAGGGCGGACGGCGCTCCCGGGAAGGCCGCGGTGTCGATGGTCGGGCGCAACCGGTAGTCGCTGTGGAGGCTGCGGAGTTCCTTGATGTTGGGCAGCCTCCAATCCGCATGGCCACCCAACCGGAGTCCCTTGGCATAGGCAAGCGCTTCGGTCCAGGTCGCGGACGCCGATCCCTCGTCCGTCTGCCAAGTCAGGCCGGTCAACTTGTCCGTGACGGTCCCATCGTGATTGTCAAGGTAGCGGGGACTGGCCGAATTTGATACTCCGCCCCGGACGCAACGCGCATGGAACGCCTTGTCGCCTCCGGCACTGCGGGTTTCATTCTTCGGGTGGGCTCCGATTCCGCCGCCGGCATTGGCAACCCACGCCATTTGATTGTTGTCGGCGCGTTCCTCGATCGCCCACCAGTATTCCGCTTCCGTCCTGTCGAATACCTTCGTGTCGAGCGCGGGCCGAATTGCGCCGTGGTTTAGGATGCTGAACAGTTCCTGCGAGTACGGGAGCCGCCAGTCGGATTTGCCCGCCAGCGGCAGCGCCCTGCAGTAGGAAACGGCGGAATCCCAAGTCATTTCCCCGCCGTCGCCCTGCTGCCAGTGGAGTCCGGTGACTTGGTCCGTGACCGTGCCGTCCCCGTTCTTTGTAAAGGCGGGAGGATGGATCGATGTCGCCGAATCATCGCCGTCGGCGTAGCGTGTGTTTTGGCCTGTGTCCGGCAACTGCTTGAGTGTCCATGGGGATTTCTCCGGCAACACGACTGGTGGTCCACCCCGGCCGGGACCCCTGCCCGGTCCACGGCCACCACCCCTTCCTCCCGGGCCGCGTCCCCCGCCTGCGCCGCCGCCACCAATGGTCGGTCGTTCGCCGTCGGGTCGCTTCTGGTGGACCTCGGTTGTTATCCTGCCCGACGGATCGACGAAATCAAATTTGTAGCGTTGACTATCGGGGGAATGGCTGTCAGGGGAATCGCTGTCAATCGCATAGTTGACAAAATAGTGCTGTCCCCGCAGGGTGTATTCGAGCGAGTACCGGTTCGGCCCGGGCCAAGTGAATCCGACAATCTTGGCACCGCGCAACGGCTCGCCGGCCGGGCGGACGGGCGTCGTACGGGGTTGCGGGGTGATGGCGTCGTTCCGTATCTCCACCACGCCGCGCATGCCGCCATTTACATAGGGATATCCCTTGGTGGCGTGGTAGTGGTATTGGCTGGCCTTGTAGCTATGGCCGTTGAATTTGTCGAGTCCGGCAACCGGCGAACCGTCGAGTTCCAGGGTTCCGTACAGCGCGAAGCCGTCGAGGGCGTACCCGATTGGATTGGCAACCCCGACCACGTCAACCAAGTG
>CAITMP010000975.1 GCA_903893525.1 uncultured Acidobacteriia bacterium
GCTTTCGGCATAGCCGCAAATGTCTGGGGCGGTTGAAGAGACCACTTCAGCCGCCCCGCAGAACCCAACAACAATCCCCGAGCCCGCCGCACGGGCTCGGCCGTGGTTTCCGCAATCGGCGCCGTCGGCGTCCGTTCTTCCTGCATCGAATCGAAGCCGGGACCGATTATATCGTGGTCACTTGTCTTTTTACAATGTTTATCCGGAGGCAAATATTTATATCAGGAAACATCCATTTTCACCTTAATTTGGCTTGACAATTGCTGGGGGGGGATACCATTGGGTTCTGTAAAGAGCTAACGCTCGTTGAGTGGAGGATGGCCAGATGGGATTTTTCTCGCGTAACAAAGGCAAACCAACAAATTCTCTTTGGCATCGCTGGCGAGTTGAGGTCAACGGGCAGAAAGACGGCAAGATCGGTGAGCCCGCAGTCGCACCGAGCGATTACGAGCGCCAGTTGCTGGCCCGGTGCAGTTCTCACCACCAGCAGGTGGTCGAGTACTTCACTCCGCACCTCCGCCACCTGAAGGCGAAGCGAGAGGGCCTGATCGCACTAATGCGCGAGCACACTGACGAGCTGGTTCGTCAACAGAGGAAATACGAAGAACTCAAGCAATTATTGGGACGCGACGTCACCATTCAACTCGGGCGAGGGTGGTGGGCATTTTGGATCTGTGTAATGGGATTGGGGGAATTTGGCCTCAACGCCCAAGCGTTCGACGTCCTCGGAATCAGCAAACTGATGACATTGATGGCCGCCTTGGTCCTGGGGGTTGCTTTCACCGTGGTCGCACACAACGTGGGAATTTGGCTCCGGCAGTGGCCACCACCCCATTGGGTTACAGGCGTCAAGGTGTTAGTGGCACTCACCTTAACATGTGCCGGAATCGCTGCTATCAACGAAGCGAGGCTTTCAGACCTGCGAGCTAGGTCCGGTGAGACCATCGGCATGGATGTACCGTTTCTCTTCCTGAACGGGTTTCTCTTCATGGGCACAGTTTTGATTTCGTATGGTTCACACGAGGCACATCAGGGGCTTCATGACTTGCACCTTCGTTGCATCGATCTCAGGTCGAGAATTCGGCGGGCCGACGCCAGGGCATGCGAACTGCTTGGGCGGATTGAAGCGACCGAAGCGATGCAGGAGGTGACACGCTCTCAGGTAGATGCCATCATGCTGGAACTCGTCCATATTTATCGACAATCAAACCTAAGACATCACACCGGGAAGCCGACCTTCACTTACCCGGCTGAACCGGTACTGCCACAGTTCATCCCGGCCAGCGACGTTCATCCGATGACCCCCGAAACAGAGGTCGAGACGGTACGGCAAAAGCTCAGGACCGCAATTGGCGAGTCTGCGGATGGGGTAACTGTTCCGTGAAGCCCTGGGCTCTAGTTGCAGCCGTAGCTTCAATTACCTCGGGTTGCCCTCCTGAGGTGAAAAACTGCGGCACGGTTGTAGTCGTGTTGGTTGATGAGTCGGAAAGCACCAAGGCAGACCGCGAACTGCGACGAACAGCGCTGGATGCGATTAGTCGGGGTTTGAGCCCCGGTGATCGGGTTAT
The DNA here is from genome assembly GCA_903893525.1 of uncultured Acidobacteriia bacterium. GTDB lineage: Bacteria > Acidobacteriota > Terriglobia > Bryobacterales > Bryobacteraceae > BOG-234. Next base: position 1,569 of record CAITMP010000975.1, read on the forward strand.
CATCTCGCCAATCACCGACAAATCCTTGTCCGACTTCCGGTTCAATATTGATGAACGACTGCCCCCCACACCACCTCCGATGAACCTGCTGGATAGTACAAACGACTGGCGACGGCGGCAGAAGGAGCATGAAGGCAAGGTGGCAAGCGCACGTGAACGCATCAACAGCCAGCTGAAAGAATTCCAAGAACGGCCCCAGATTGCCCAAAAAACGGCAATCTTTGATAGCTTGGGGTTGGCAGCCCAGTTTCTTGCTGCGGAAAACCATCGCGGTACTCTAGTGCTGCTTTCGGATATGCTGGAGGACTCGGGTTCTGTGAACTTTGAGCAGGACAGTTTTCGGGGGAATTATTTTGGGAATCTTCTGAACCGGCTTGGAGAGACCGGCCTAATCCCAGACCTTCAAGGTGCTGAAATCTACCTAGCTGGCGCCCGTGCCACCACCCCTGAGCGGGCCGCTGCGGTTGCCAACTTCTGGCGTCGATACTTCGAAGCCGCAAAGGCACCCTTGAAATCCGGGAGGTACGGTCGCGCGCTTGTAAATTTCGAAGTTGAGCATGGCTGCGGCTCCAGTTAAGATTGGCAAATGCAATTCCCTACCCCAACAATCCCCGGGCCCGCCGCACGACCCCCTCCGCCTCGGCGGCCGACCCAGCCGTCGCCGTCAAATGCCCCATCTTCCGACCGCGCCGCGGCTCCATCTTCCCGTACAAATGCAGCTTCACCTCGGGAATCGCCAGTGCATCCGCCCATTTCGGCTCTTCGGGAAACCACACATCCCCCAGCAGATTCGCCATAGCCGCCGGACGGAGCATGTCGGTGCTCCCCAGTGGCAAACCGCAAACCGCCCGCAGCTGCTGCTCGAACTGGCTCGTCACGCAGGCATCAATGGTGAGGTGGCCCGAATTGTGTGGCCGTGGCGCAAGCTCGTTGATCACCAGCCGGTGGTCGCGAGTGAGGAAAAATTCCACGCACAGTACGCCAGTCATCTGGAATTGCTCCAGAATGCCCTTGGCGATGGCCTTGGCATCCTCCGCAACCCTGGGTGGAAAGGCGACAGGCGCGCTCGAAACATCCAGCACCCCGTTCACGTGGGCATTCGCGCACGGCGCGTAGAAGGCGTACTCGCCGTGCACGCTGCGCACTGCCACCACAGATAGCTCCGACTCGAAATCGACCAGCGCTTCCAGCACCGCTTCCTGGCGGCCCATTTTTTCCCAAGCCGAAGTAATGTCGCCCTGCGAGCCCACGCGGTACTGGCCCTTGCCGTCGTAACCGAATCCGGCCGTCTTCAGGATTCCGGGCCCGAAATCCGCACCTACCCGCTGAATGTCCTCCAAAGAGCGAATCGCCTCAAACCTTGTCACCGGGAAGCCGTGCTTGGCGAGGTAGGTCTTTTCCCGCAACCGGTGCTGGGTTGTGTGCAAAACATCGCCCGCCGGACGCACAATCGCATACC